>JAHHTO010000041.1 GCA_020024595.1 Schaedlerella sp. | reverse complement strand
CAATGCTACTTGACAATGGAGTTGATTTACATAATTATCAGCCAACAGCAGAGGATATCATGAAAATTTCGGAATGTGATTTGTTTGTTTATGTTGGGGGAGAGTCTGATGAATGGGTTGAAACTGTTCTGAAAGACACAGACAATAAAGATATGAAAGTAATTAATCTATTAGATGTATTAGGCAATGATGTAAAAGAAGAAGAATTTGTGGAAGGCATGCAGCCGGAGGATGAGCATACTGAAGAAAATGAAGAAAGTGAAGAAGCTGCTCCGGAAAATGATGAACATGTGTGGCTCTCCTTAAAAAATGCAAAAGTTTTGTGCAATGTACTTCAGGAGAACTTGAGTGAGATCGATGAAAAACATGCAGAGCTTTATCAGAAAAATGCGGAAGAATATGAGAAGAAGTTAGATGAATTAGATGCACAATACCAGTCGGTGATAGATGCAAGCACACAAAAAACGGTGCTTTTTGGGGATCGTTTTCCGTTTCGGTATCTTGTAGATGATTATGATTTGTCCTATTATGCTGCATTTGTAGGGTGTTCTGCTGAAACAGAAGCAAGTTTTGAAACGATTACATTTCTTTCAGAAAAAGTTGACGAACTGGGGCTGGAAAACGTCATGATAATTGAAAAATCAGATGAGAAGATTGCAAAGACGATTATTCAGAATACAAAGAATAAAAACCAAGAAATTTTGGCATTGGATTCTATGCAGTCTACAACATCTGATGACGTTACTAAGGGAACTACGTATCTTTCCGTTATGGAAAGTAATCTCGATATTTTAAAGAAAGCATTACAGTAGGGGGATATATGGCTCAAATAATTTGCAAGGATTTGGCAGTTGGATATGATGGAAAAGCAATAGTGCAAGAGTTGAATTTTTCTTTAAATAAGGGAGATTATTTATGTATTGTGGGCGAAAATGGTTCGGGAAAGTCAACATTAATGAGGACGCTCTTGCATTTACAGCCACCGATCAGTGGAAATATGTTAATGGACGATGAATTGAAGGCAGATGAAATAGGGTATCTTCCACAGCAAACGCAGGTGCAGAAAGATTTTCCGGCATCTGTGAGAGAAATTGTTCTTTCTGGATGTCAGAATGGATGTGGTATTCGGCCGTTTTATAATAAAAAGGAAAAAGTATATGCCAAAAAGACATTAGAAAAATTGCAGATTGCACATCTGGAAAAGCGATGTTATCGAGAACTATCAGGTGGACAACAACAAAGAGTATTACTTGCCAGAGCTTTGCAGGCAACACAAAAAGTGTTGCTTATGGATGAACCAGTTTCTAGTCTTGATCCGAAAGCTGCCGAAGAGCTGTATCAGCTGATACAGAGTTTGAACAAACAAGAGAAAATCACCATTCTGATGATTTCTCATGATATTAAAGCGGCAGTTACCTATGCAAGTCATATTCTGCATATTGGGCAGCCGGTCTTTTTTGGGACGAAACAAGAATATCTAGAAAGTGCTATCGGAAGAGGTTATTCAGACTTTTCAGGAGGTGCAGAAGATTGAGTGATATAATCGAAAAAGCCAATTTGTATTTTCAATATTCGTTTGTATGGTATGCGCTGATTGTAGGAGTTTTGATTGCGTTATGTGCTTCTTTACTTGGGGTAACGTTGGTGTTAAAGCGATTTTCGTTTATAGGAGATGGTCTTTCTCATGTTGCGTTCGGAGCGATGGCAGTAGCTTCTATTCTAAATATAAGTAATAATATGTGGTTTATAATGCTTGTTACAGTGATGTGTGCAGTTTTGTTGCTGAGAACAGGGCAGAATGCAAAAATTAAAGGTGATGCGGCAATTGCAATGATTTCTGTTGGAGCATTGGCAATAGGATATTTGTTTATGAATATTTTTGCTACGGGACCCAATCTTTCCGGAGATGTATGTAGTACCTTGTTTGGCTCCACTTCTATTCTGACACTTACAGAAGCACAGGTTAAATTGTGCGCAGTGCTTTCAGTGATAGTTGTAGTTTTGTTTATTCTTTTTTACAATAAAATCTTTGCTGTGACTTTTGACGAGGTATTTGCTAAGGCAACAGGATTGAAGACAGAGTTCTATAATTTGCTGATTGCGGTTATTACGGCAGTTATCATTGTTCTTGCTATGAATCTTGTCGGTTCACTTCTGATTTCGGCATTGGTGATTTTTCCAGCTTTATCCGCCATGAGGATTTTTAAAAGTTTTTTAAGTGTTACAATTTGTGCTGTAATAATATCTGTTTTTTGTGCTTTGATCGGAATTTTTGTTTCAATCCTGTCAGGAACACCGGTTGGTGCCACAATTGTGGTCGTTTATATTTTGGCTTTTGCCATAAGTTGTGTGATTGGTAAAGTTACAGGAGGAAACTGAGATGAAAATGATAGTAAAAGTTATATTTTTACTGCCAGTTCTGTTATTGACGGGATGTAATATGAGTGAAAATAGAGAACAAGGAGCAAAGAATGGGACTACAGTGCATGAAGTGATCAATAATCAAATAGAAGATACAAACCAGAGTATGGAGGGAAGTAACAGGAAATCGAATTCAACAGATGAAATCTCATCAGATGATTTGAGAGTGGATGTACAAGAGGTGGGGGATGTTGATTATGATCTTACCAAAATGAACAGTGATATGGTATATGCCACAGTTTATCAGATGATCAGTAAGCCGGATAAGTACGTGGGAAAGACTGTTCGGGTAGAGGGATTCTATTATGCATTTTATTATGAAGAGACAGGTCAGTATCATCATTATTGCATTATTCAGGATGCTATGGCGTGTTGTGGACAGGGAATGGAATTTTTGTGTGAAGATAGTTTATGTGTTTATCCGGAGGAATATGCAGATATAGTTTTAGAAGGGACGTTTGAAGTTTATCCGAAATCAGGAGAAAATAACGCTGGTTGTCGACTTGCAAATGTAACATTAATTGAAAATAAAAAAGAATAAGAAAATTAGACTTTATTTGTGATTACTATTATCGTTGGCAGTTTAACAATAAAGAAAGACTGTTTGATTCTGAGAGAAGGTGTGAATCTTTATGAAATGTCCATACTGTGGAAGTGAAATGATGCAAGGTAAAGTAATGGCTCTCGGACTAGGTTCAGGTTTAAGATGGAAAGATGAGTATGCGGACATTCGACTGAACGATGAACCTAAACTTGCAGCTTTGTGTAATGGTGACAGAATATCTGGTTATAGGTGTGAAAAATGTAAAAAGATACTGATGGACTATCATTTTTGATGCGTCTGTCCATCTTGTTTTTGAATTTTTCTGTAAAGTAAGACTTAGAAGGTTCTTCTATGATAAAATAAATTCATAGGAGGACCTTTTTATTGCATCGAGACCTAGGAGATGCTTGACAAAAAAGAACATGTATTCGATAATAGAGAGTAATAGTGGCGGCATGTCCGTATGATACAGTATGAGGAGAGATTTATGAGCATATATGATTCACTGAATGAACAACAAAGAGAGGCAGTATACCATACAGAAGGTCCACTTTTGATTTTGGCGGGGGCAGGGTCAGGAAAAACTCGAGTGCTGACTCATAGGATTGTATATTTGATCGAAGAAAAGGGTGTGAATCCGTGGAATATCCTAGCGATTACTTTTACAAATAAGGCAGCAGGCGAGATGCGGGAGCGTGTGGACCATTTGGTCGGGTTTGGTGCAGAGAATATCTGGGTAAGTACGTTTCATTCTACTTGCGTGCGGATTCTGCGCAGATATATTGATCGACTTGGATATGATACCAACTTTACAATTTATGATGCAGATGATCAGAAGACGTTGATGAAGGAAGTGTGCCGCAGGCTAGATATTGATACAAAAGTATACAAAGAGAGAAATCTTCTTGGGGCAATTTCTGCTGCGAAAGATGAGATGATTACACCGGTGGAGTTTGAAGTTAATGCAGCAGGAGATTTTGGACGTCAGAAGATTGCGAAAGTGTATTGGGAATATGAAAAGCAGCTGAAGGCGAATAATGCTTTGGATTTTGATGATTTGTTAATGAAGACGGTGCAATTGTTCCAGACCAATCAGGACGTGCTGGAATCTTATCAGGAGCGTTTTCGTTATATCATGGTAGATGAATATCAGGATACGAATACAGTACAGTTTAAGTTTGTAAGCCTGCTGGCGGCGAAATATCAGAATCTCTGTGTGGTGGGAGATGACGACCAGTCTATTTATAAGTTCCGCGGAGCTAATATTAAAAATATCTTGAATTTTGAGCAGGAATTCCAGAATGCTCGAGTCATTAAGTTGGAACAGAATTACCGCTCTACTGGCAATATTCTAAATGCTGCAAATGCAGTTATCCGAAATAATTATGGAAGAAAGGATAAGACGCTCTGGACGGATAACGGGGATGGAGAAAAGATTCATTTCCGCCAGTTTGATACGGGCTTTGACGAGGCAGAATATATTGCAGAAGATATTCAAAAGCATGTGAATGAGAGTAGTTTATATAATGATTTTGCGATTTTGTACCGGACGAATGCACAGTCCCGTATGTTTGAAGAGAAGTTTGTGGCCTATAATATTCCCTATAAGATTGTAGGCGGCGTAAACTTCTATGCAAGACGGGAAATCAAGGATTTGCTGGCATATTTAAAGACTATTGATAATGGAAAAGATGATTTGGCAGTTCGTAGAATTATTAATGTGCCAAAGCGAGGAATTGGCCTGACGACAATTAACCGAGTACAAGAATCTGCATTAGCGAGGGATATCGGATTCTATGAGGCGTTGCTAGGGCTTGATCTTATTCCCGGAATCGGACGTGCAGCTGCGAAGCTGGATTCTTTTGTGGCTTTGATCGAATATTTTAAGACGAGAAGTGAAATAGCCAGTATCTCAGACCTGATGAAGGAGATTATCGAGAAGACCGGCTACATAGAAACTCTGGAAGCGGAGAATCAAGAAGAAGCACAGGCACGCATCGAGAACATAGATGAATTGTTAAGCAAGATTGCTGCTTATGAAGAAAGTTGCATGGATGAGGATATACGTCCTACTTTGAGCGGATTTCTGGAGGAAGTGGCACTTGTGGCAGACATAGATTCTTTGGATGATGAACAGGATTATGTGGTACTGATGACGCTGCATAGTGCAAAGGGGTTGGAGTTTCCTCATGTATATCTGGCAGGAATGGAGGATGGACTGTTTCCAAGTTATATGACGATTACATCAGATAATTCTGAGGATTTGGAAGAAGAACGCCGTCTCTGCTATGTGGGGATTACGAGAGCAGAGCAGGAATTGACGGTGAGCTGTGCCAGAAGAAGGATGGTACGTGGTGAGACACAGTATAACAAAATGTCCAGGTTTCTAAAAGAGATTCCGATGGAATTACTAGAGCAGGGAGGAATCCATTTTGAAAAAGAAACAGAGATTCCAAAGCAAGTAGCATATGAACAGGCGCGACAGGCATTTCGACAGAAGGCATTCCAGACATATGCGGCACCGAAGCCGGCGAAACAATTTGCAGTGAGTGGACAGAAAAAGCTGGATTATACAACTGGTGACCGGGTGTGCCATATCAAGTTCGGAGAGGGAACTGTAAAGAATATCCTTGAAGGTGGAAGAGATTACGAAGTAACGGTGGAGTTTGATCATGTAGGTATTAAGAAAATGTTCGCATCTTTTGCAAAGCTGCAGAAAGTGATGAGTGACTAGAAAAACAGTGCCTGTTTCGTGCAATTTTTCCAATACGAGCCTGGGAAAATAGGATTGGAAAATGTGAAAAAAGATAGAATTTAGTAGTAATCTAAAAATGTTAGTGTTATAATATACAGAAAGAAGATTAGACTAGAAAATACAGAAAGGACGGAGCATTATGAATAGAGTAGAAGAATTGATTGCAGAAACCAAATTAAAAAATCTTTTGAACAAAAAAGAGGACGAAAAAAAGAAAGATACGATTATCTGGATTCTGGCAATTATTGGTTTAGTTGCAGCAGTTGCGGCAATTGCATATGGTGTTTATAAGTTCTTTACACCAGATTATCTGGAAGACTTTGAAGACGATTTTGATGATGATTTCGATGATTACTTTAGTGAAGAAGATCAGATTTAATTAAATTGTTAAGAAACTGATAAGCAGAATCAGGAAGAACAGGATGCAGTAAAAGATGCACCCTGTTCTTTTGTGTTCAAAGTAAGCTGTAAAATGTGGGTGAAGGAGATAGGAATGAAGAAAAAGCAGGTGTTTGAAGGAATCATTGAAAAGGTGGAGTTTCCAAACAAGGGAAGAGTATATGTATCGGAAGAGGACTGTTATGTGACTGTGAAGAATGGAATTCCAGGGCAGAAAGTTCGTTTTGTGATTAACAAGTTCAAGAATAGAAAGGCAGAAGGAAGGCTGCTAGAAGTGATAGAACCCTCTCCACTGGAGACAAGGAAGCCTGTCTGTAGCCTGTTTCCTGCCTGTGGCGGATGTATGTACCAGACTATGAGCTATGAAGCACAGCTGAAAATGAAGGCACAACAGATGAAGGAAATCATAGATGGTGCGCTGTTTCCGGGACGAGAGTATGAGTTTGAGGGCATTAAAGCAAGTCCAAAGGAGTTTGCTTATCGGAATAAAATGGAGTTTTCTTTTGGAGATGAATATAAAGATGGTCCGCTTTCTCTAGGACTGCATAAAAAGGGAAGTACATATGATGTGCTGACTGCATCAGACTGTAAACTGGTACATTCGGATATGACAGAAATTTTACAGTGTGTGCTGGAATATTTTACAGAGTTGAATGCACCATATTATAAAAAAATGCAGCATACAGGGTATCTGCGCCATCTTTTGTTACGCCGAGGAGATGCTACAGGGGAGATTTTGGTCAATTTGGTAACAACAACGCAGGAGATATATGATTTGCAACCTTTGGTAGAGCGATTGCTGGAGTTGAATCTGAAAGGGAAAATTGTTGGAATCCTGCATATTTTAAATGATTCTTTGTCGGATGTAGTACAGAGTGATGAGACAAAAGTTTTATACGGGCAAGATTATTTTTATGAGAAGTTACTGAACCTGGAATTTAAAATCACACCTTTTTCTTTCTTCCAACCAAACTCTGGTGGAGCAGAAGTACTGTATAGTATAGTAAGAGAGTATATTGGAGATATTCGAAACATGACGGTGTTTGATTTGTTCAGCGGAACCGGTACAATAGGACAGATACTTGCCCCGGTGGCCAAGCAGGTTATCGGTGTTGAGATCATTGAAGAAGCGGTGGAAGCAGCGAGAGAAAATGCATCACGGAATGGATTGACAAATTGTCGGTTTATTGCCGGAGATGTGTTCAAGGTGTTGGATGAGATAGAAGAGAAACCGGATGTGATCGTTCTTGATCCGCCGCGAGATGGAATTCACCCGAAAGCACTGCCGAAGATATTGGATTATGGGGTGGAGAGAATTGTATATATTTCATGTAAGGCAACCAGTCTGGCACGGGATTTGGAAATGATACAAGGACGAGGATATGAGGTTGTAAAGTGTGTGGCGGTTGATCAGTTCTGCGAGACAGTTCATGTGGAGACGGTATGTTTGCTGTCAAAGGTGAACCCTAGCAAGTAAATAAAGGTGTAGAAAACAAAGGACTTTCTCAAGGGCTATCGTTAAAAGGTGTATCAAGTCATTGTGGAAGTCCTTTTTTGGTGCTTGAAAATAGCTGAGTGGGAACTGGTCTACTCGGTAGGGTTGATACTAGGGAATGGATAACAAGAAGTTGAACCCTAGTGGGGTTCAAATCTTAAATATATAGAGGGCGAAATATTTTATTTCTCCGTTGATAAAAATGTTTTCTCCGTATATAATATAAAATAGAGTTTGACTGCACATCTGGATCGGAGGAAATAGATGGAAGTAAGTTACAATAAATTATGGAAATTAATGATTGACAAAGGAATGCCAAATAAGAGTGATTTGAGAAAAGTCACGGGTATTGGGACAAATACACTTGCAAAGTTAAGCAAAAATCAAGTTGTTAGCATGGAAGTGCTAATGAAAATATGTTCAAGCTTAGACTGCGATATTTCTGATATTTGCGAGTTTAAACAAGAAAAATTAACGGGGGATAACAAATAAATGAATGCAATAGATTTATTCGCAGGATGCGGTGGATTATCGAAAGGATTTATGGATGCGGGATTTGATATCATTGTCGGTGTTGATAATGATCAAGATGCGCTAAACACATTCGCGCTTAACCATAATGGTGCAAAGCCGTTGAATGCAGATTTATCCAAGCAGGAAACGTTTGATGAGATAAAGAAAATGGCCGGAGATAGAACAATAGATGTGATTATCGCTGGGCCACCTTGCCAGGGATTTTCATTAACAGGCCCTCGTAATTTTGATGATGAGAGAAATAAACTATATCTGGCAGTAATTGAAATGGTAAAACAGTATAAACCTAAAGCTTTTATCATTGAAAATGTTCCAGGAATGGCAACTTTATATAAGGGTCAAATCAAAGAAGAAATTCTTAAGAGATTCCGAGATATGGGGTACAACATTGACTGTAAAATTTTAAAAGCCTGTGATTATGGTGTGCCACAGATGAGGAAACGTCTTATTTTCATGGGAATAAGAAAAGACTTAGGGGAACCTTGTTTTCCTGAAGCGCAGTTTGGTCCGGGAACAGATCGACCTTATCGTACTTGCCGCGATGCAATATCAGATTTGCCTACGAGAAATACTGAATTAGGAACGAATGAAGATGTCTATTCACAGGATGCAGTGACAGAGTATCAGAAAATGATGAGAAAGAACTGTATGGTTCTTTCAAACCATGTCGCTACAAATCATAAAGATTTCGTGAAAGAAACTATTGCATTAGTTCCAGAAGGGGGAAATTATAAAGATTTGCCTGCAGGAGTTGGAGAGAGTAGAACTTTTCATATGGCATGGACAAGATTATACGGTAACGCACCTGCACGAACAGTAGATACAGGACATAGAAATCTTTTTCATTATGAGTTGAATCGTGTTCCTACTGTGAGAGAAAGTGCAAGAATTCAATCGTTCCCAGATGACTTTGTGTTTACAGGAACAAGAACAAAGCAAGATAGACAGGTTGGAAATGCGGTTCCACCTTTATTGGGCGAAGCATTAGGAAAAGCTATACTTGGAATTATAGGAGAGAAGAATAATGACTAAGATTAAAGCAATCGACTTATTTGCCGGGTGTGGTGGTCTTATGGATGGCTTTGAACAATCTGGGCATTACGATACTGTTGCAGCAGTTGAGTGGGAAAAGGTACCATGTCAAAATCTTGAAAATAGATTAAGAACAAAATGGAAGTATTCGGATGCGAGTCAGAGAGTTCTTAGATTTGATGTACAGAGAACAGATGAATTATTTAAGGGGTGGACTGATGATCCAGATTATGGCTCATCGGTAGGATTAGATAAACTTATAGAATCTGCAGATGGAATAGATGTAATTATTGGTGGTCCTCCTTGTCAAGCATACTCGATAGCTGGTCGAGTGCGAGATGAAAATGGAATGAAGAATGATTACAGAAATTATCTGTTTGAAAGTTATATAAAAGTGCTAGAAAGATACAGACCCAAAGTGTTCTTGTTTGAAAATGTTCCAGGAATACTTAGCGCAAAACCAGGAGATAGACCAATAATTGATATTATACAAGAGAGTTTTGAAGCTGTGGGATATCATATAATGAAGGATCTCGGTAAGGCGATTATAGATTTTACGGAATATGGAGTTCCACAGAATCGTAAGAGAGTGATTATTTTTGGAGTGCGGAAAGATATATTTCAAGATAAAAGTGAAGAAATCGTTCAATCATTTTATTTTTCGGCATTGCCAAAGTATAAATCTCCTCGAAAAGTAACTGTAAAGGAAGCCATTGGGAATTTGCCTAAATTATTTCCTCAGACAGAAGATATGAAATATAACGGGGCAAGAACAAGACATTCTTTACCAGATCCTATGGTCGCAAATCATGTGGCTAGATGGCAGAGTGATAGAGATGTTGGTATTTTTAAACTCTTAACAGAAGATATTGAATCTGGAAGAAATGAATATACCTCCATTTCTGCATTAAAGGAATTATATACAAAGATGACAGGAAAGAATTCAAATGTTCATAAGTATCATGTCATCAAGTGGGATGAACCGAGTAACTTAATTCCTGCACATTTATATAAAGATGGATTAAGACATATTCATCCAGATTCATCTCAGTGCAGAACCCTCACAGTTAGAGAGGCAGCAAGATTACAAACTTTTGCTGATGATTACATTTTCGAGGGAAGTAACATGGAGCTATATAAAATGATAGGAAATGCAGTTCCATCTTTAGCGGCAAAATGTTGTGCAAACGCAGTCTATGATATTCTCACAGAGAATAGTAACTAGGAGGTAATGTATAGTGGCATATACTACAAATCAAGCCATAGAAACCTTGAATGGTTATCTAGGCATAAATGATAGTGAAAAAGAAATAATTGAGAATACAAAGAATAGAGGCTTTGTATTCTCATTGCCAAATGGAGAAAAAGCAGTAATCTTTGTTTATCCTTTGGTTCACAAGCAAGATAATACGAAAAATTATTTTGATACAAGGGATAGTGGTGCCTACGAAAGAGGCGTTACATGGAATTATGCAATTGATAATAACTTAAAATACTTCTGTATAGGGGTAAATGATACTGTTGATAAATATGACGGATATGCTTTCAGTTTAGAGTGTAATGAGTCTGATATTGAAAAAATTTCAGGGACTCTTAATGGATCAAGAAATGGTCCGGGAAATCAGATTATTATTCCAAATGATTATGTACCTTCAAAACAAGTAGAGCGTATCGCAAATAAATTAGGGATATATATAACGGCAGTTCATAAAGATAATTTGATCGACTATCTTACTTTTTATGATAATCGCCCATATATGGAAAATGCTGTTTTAGCAAATTTGGATGAATTAGTTGATGATACTTATGTGGAAAGAGAACATTCTTTTAAGACTGGCTATGAATCTTCGTTTTCAAGAAACAGAATCCTTTTTGGAGCACCGGGAACAGGTAAGAGTTTTAGTATCAATAGAGACCGTATAGAGTTATTAGGTGAGGGTAACGAGGATGACTATGAACGTGTAACTTTCCATCCAGATTATTCATATGCTAACTTTGTAGGAACGTATAAGCCTGTAATGGTTGATGATTCTGCAGAGACTATTTCCTTAGCAACAGAAAAAGAAGTGCTAGCTGTTTTAACTGACGAATCAAAGTCTGCCCAAGAAAAATACGATCTGCTTTATGACAGATTCAAGGGGGATGGACTAACAAGACTTCCGCTTTTGCTTGGTCTGTATACAGATGAAAGTTTTAAGACAAGAAAAGCTGACGGTTCAGATGCAGCTAGTGATAATAGCATAGAACGTAATCATGGAAAGGCAATTAGACCATATGTAAATCTTTCAAAGCCATCAAAAGGAAAGAAAGATATCTCTTATGAATATGTTCCTGGCCCATTCATGCGTATGTACGTTAAGGCATTGAAGAACAGCAGGACAGATAATGTTAAACCGTTCTTGTTAATTATAGAAGAAATAAATCGTGCCAATGTAGCAGCAGTTTTCGGAGATATATTCCAGTTGCTTGATAGAGATGATGATTTTGTCAGCGAGTATCCAATCCAGGCAACCGAAGATGTTAAAAAATATCTTGCGAGAGAATTGGGTGGGGAGTCGAGTGATTATAATAAAATAAAAATTCCGGATAACATGTTTATTTGGGCAACTATGAATAGCGCAGACCAGGGTGTATTTCCAATGGACACAGCATTTAAGAGAAGATGGGATTTTACATATCTTGGAATCGATGACAACGACCAGGATCTCCAAGGTAAGTATGTATATCTTGCTGATAATAAATCCCAGAAAGTGGAGTGGAATAAGTTAAGAAAAGCTATCAATAATTTCCTTGCAAAAGAGAAGATTAACGAAGACAAACAGCTTGGACCTTATTTCATTTCAAGAAGTATTGTTGTTCCTAAAACAGGGGCTGAAATTGATAGAGACAGATTCATTAATACTTTTAAAAATAAAGTCATTATGTATTTGTTTGAAGATGCTGCAAAACAGAAGAGAGCGAGATTGTTTGAAGGTTGCTTCCAAAATAATAGCAGATACTCAGAAATTTGCAGAGAATTTGAAGCAAAAGGTGTCGGAATCTTTAACCATGACATTCAGTTGGGCTGTGAAGTGGAAGATGTAAAATCCAACGATGAGTCACAGGAATAAGGAGGTTTGCTTATGATCTCTAAATTTGTACGAGAACAGAAAAGGTATACGCAAAATGAATTGTGTCACATTTTAAAGTGCAACGAAGAACATGCGATTTCGTTAATCAGAAAACTGAAAGAGTTCGGTGTATTAAAGGCTGTTAAGGCTTCTGATATTCAGAAAAATATGGCGGATCTGTTAGAAGAGGATATCGAGGTGGTGGATGTAGAGGCAGGAGAAAATGAATATCTCTATGTGTTCACCTTCGTTGGAGTTATTGTTGTAGCCGGACGAGTTCTGAAATGCTATCCTAAGTATCTTTTGAATGCAAAGGAACCTACGGACGAACTGCGAAAGATCATAAAGGTTTTGGAGAAATACAACTCTAAAGAACAGATTGTTCGTATGTTCAACGATAGCAGTGAAAGTAGCTCCTTTAATCTGTTAGCTGTGCTGTTATTTTTGTTACAGGATTACTTTGAAAGTGGTGTATATACCAATACAGAAGATATCATTGAATGCAACGGTTCTGGTGAAATACTGTGGGATAAGACTATCAATGAAACCTTTACTTTGCTATCAGAGAACCGTCCATATTATATAGAATTACAAACTCGTAAAAGAGTCACCAATGATTTTGACTATTTCAAGAGGCTCCATGAGTGTGTAGTAACGATGGCTTCAAAAGAACTTCAAGACGCAGAGTTACTTGACTTATTCGAAATGACAGGTGTTGATCTTACTGACGAAGAGTTGGATGATTTCGGAGATAAAGAATATATCTTATATCGAATTGAAAACGAACTTAATACTCAGTTCAACACAAGAAAGCAGTTGGTTTTGAAGACATTGTATGCCTATATCGATAGAAGAGGAAGTCTCTACGATACAGAGTGCTTGTCATTATTTGGGACAAATAGTTTCAACCTTGTATGGGAAAAAATCTGTGCAGACATTATGGATAATCAGTTAGATGTTCCTCTGGGCATTTTAAAACTGCCTGTGCCTTTGAAAGAAGGTTATGACAGAAGACTGAAGCTGATCGAATTAATCGAGAAACCATTGTGGACGATTACAGGAAAGTGTGCGAAAGATACATTGATACCGGATTTGGTTTCCATTTGTAAGGTTAATGGTCAGCATCAATTCATCATATTTGATGCGAAATATTATAATGCTCATTTGGAAAAAGGAATTGTTCCAATAGGGCAGCCCGGCATAGAATCTGTTACTAAACAGTATCTATATCAATTGTCATATCAGAAGTTTATAGAAGAGCACAATTTCTCAGCTGTAAAGAACTGTTTTCTGCTTCCAACAGAAAATAACGAGATCGAGGATAAGGGTGAGGCTCGAATGGAGATGCTTTCTAATTTAGGACTTCAAGATATAAAAACAAGGTTGATACCTGCAACAATGGCATATGATTTGTACCTTTCAGGAAGAAAAATGGATATAGAAAGTTTGGATTTATGATAATCCAACTAGGAGGTGATCTGGTTGAAGATAATACTTAATTACAAATCGTATTATGAGGCATTTAAACTCGGTGTTACAGACAACGGGGTTACGGATGTTGCCAGATTGCTGTTTTATCCAATATCGTGTTTGTGCATGGAATTGGAAAGAGAAAAACACCGCTTCAAAAGAGCATTGAAACCCTTGAAGATTATCTGAACCGGTTAAAAAAATATAACCAACAGATACATAGATGAGGGAAATGCAACAGTTATTCAAAAACAGACTGTGATGCCACATTTATGCGGATGAAAGAGGATGCCATGGGGAACGGACAACTAAAACCCGCCTACAATCTGCAGCATGGCGTAGATTCTGAATACATTACCTGGCTTACCATCGGGCCACCGCTTACTGATGCGACAACATTGATTCCATTTTTAAAAGATGCTGAAGAACATTTAAAATTCAAATATAAAAATATAACAGCGGATGCCGGATATGAAAGCGAGGAAAACTATCTGTTTTTGGAATCAAATGGGCAGTTCTCTGACATAAAACCTGCAAACTATGAGATTTCCAAAACCCGTAAATATAAAAATGATATCGGGAAAATAGAAAACATGGAGTATGATGCGCAAACAGATAGCTATACCTGCAGGAATGGTAAAAAATTGACGGTAGATCATATCCGTCATTCAAAGATTAAAACAGATCATGTAAGTGAAAAGACGATTTATAAATGTGAGGATTGTAATGGATGCCCTTATAAGAGTGGATGCATCAAAGGAAACAACTGCAAAACACCGGTGGAAGAACGAACAAAGACACTCTAGGTGGCAAAAACATTTTTAAAACACAGAAAAGAAGATTTTGATCGGATTCTTTCAGAAAAGGGGATTCTTCTCAGGGCAAACCGAAGCATACCGGCAGAAGGCTCTTTTGGAGATTTAAAACAAGTCTTGTAGTTCCGCAGATATTTAAGCAAGGGAAATGCAAACGTCCTTGCCGAGAGTACGTTGCTTGCCATGGCAAGAAATATAAAAAAGCTACGTAATAAAATTCAAAATGGAAGAACTGGAACACATTTATTTCCAATAAAAAGTGTCTAATTTCTGACTTATCAAAATAATTTTCCAAGCCATCAAAAATGGCTTATTAAAGTACGCCTTTAATACCAAGCGGAGGTATAGAATCGAGTTTTTTGTTAGATTCTATGCCGAAAACAGCAAAAAGGAGCTGCCACCTCACGAAATTTTATTCGTTAAAGCGACAGCCCCCTTCAGAAGACCTATACCGTGAGCATCTTAGAAAAGTAGAGAGCAGAGAATAATGGGCAAATGCCAAAGTATTATGTGAAAGGTAGCCACGAAGCTATCATCGACAAGGATGTATTCTTAAAGGCAGAAATGACTAAAAGAGCGAATCTTACTTCAGAGGGAAAGAGAAGAGTTTACACTAGCAAGTATGAATTTTCCGGCATGTTTTTTTGTGGACACTGCAATGACATATACAGAAGAGTTTACTGGAATAACAGCGGAAAGAAGAGATTTGTTTGGAGATGTATATCCAGGGTTCTAAAGAAAAATAGTGGGATTGATTGCCCTGCTAGAACTATAGAAGAAACTTTTCATAATGCAGTTGTTACATCTTTAAATGATGCATTTGCACAAAAAAATACAGTGATTCCACTTTTAAAACAGAATATAGAAGCAGTTATAAATGATGATCTGGAAGAAAAGATACGAAATATCGATGAAAAACTGGCTGATTTGCAAATGGAGCTGATTAATGTTTCAGATGATGAGAATGCAGTAGAAAAGCTTGGTGCAGAGATAGTAAACCGTCTTGAAGAGAGACAGGACATTCTGACGATGGCAGCAGAGCGAAAAGACCTGCAGCTAAGAATGCAGGAATTGATAGATTTTCTAGATGGGCAGAGTTTTGCACTTACAGAATACAATGAAATGTTAACAAGAAGGTTGGTAGAAAAGGTTACAATCTTTGATGAGAAGATTGTGGTGACACTTAAATCAGGAATGGAAATGGAAGTTGAAGCATAGAACGGATTATGGGCACCTTGCAGAAATGCAGGGTGTTTTTTTGTGGGCACATAATTTGTTAATGAAATTCGAGTATTTGTATTATATAATGTTTAATATATAAGAAAATTTCAAGTTGGATAATAACTAAAAGAGAGGGGGGATGAATATGCTTTTGTTAAATGTGCCTTATATTGAAAAGGATACAGCAAAAAAATTAGGGGCTAAATGGAATCCTAAATTGAAAAAATGGTATGTTGAAAATAAAGAAGATTATTATAAATTTGTTCATTGGATAGAGCCTTATGGAAATATTGTTGTGATTGATGAATTATAT
>JAHHTO010000040.1 GCA_020024595.1 Schaedlerella sp. | reverse complement strand
GTTTTTACAGCAATTGGTGAATTCAATCAAACCTCGGATAAAGATTTGATTTCCGTAATGTTGTTTCCGGAGTTTTCGGGCATGCTCAAATAAATATTGTGCGTCCTCCTGGGTGAAATTTTGGATGAATGTAATCCATTCACTCCGGGAAAGGGCCCGGTGTTCCTTTAGTTTATCGATTAACTGTTTCATTTGATAGAAAGTCCTTTGAATGTAATGGGGCAATTGCCCTCCGCTTTTGAAAAAATAAAATACCTGCACTGCCTGATAGGCGCAGGTACTATAAAGAAATTGTAGCACGGAGCAACAGAAAATACCAGATGAATTTGTGAAGTGAGCTTGTGGAGGTATTTACAACAGACAATTCCATTGATAACATCTAAGACAAATGCTATAATGACGTTATTAAATTTTGGGATATACTTGAAGTGATGATAATGACTGGTGATAGATGTGCAGAACTGGATGAGAAATAGTAACAGTAGGATCAATCGAATAGTGGAAATGAAGAATTTGCAAGTTTTAAATAGAGATACGATTAAATACATTGCCGTTTTTGCAATGCTTCTGAATCATATTTCGGCAGCGTTTTTGGAGAAAGGGACATTTGTAGGAGAATTGTTTTTGGATATCGGATATTTTACTGCACCGGTAATGTGTTATTTCCTTGTAGAAGGATATTATTATACGCATTCAAGGAGGAAGTATTTGCAGCGGCTTTTTGTATTTGCTCTGATTTCACAGATCCCGTTTTATATGGCGTTGTCACAAGGGGAAAAGTGGCCGGGGATGCTCAATATGATGTTTACTTTATGCGTCTGTTTTTTGATTCTCGAAGTCAAAACAAGGGTACAGCAGGAATCACTCAGATGGGTGTGGTATATGATTCTGATTTTTGCGAATAGCTTCTGCGACTGGCCCACGATGGCATCGATTTATACGCTTCTATTTGCGTATGCTTATGGTTCCTGGTGGAAGATGGCAAGAGCGTTTTGTGTTTCAGCAGCGTTATTTATGATACCAATGTATATGACAAATAGTGTAGTATTTTCTGCTGGAAAGGCTGCTTTACTGACAGGATGTGCAACGTTTGGGGTTCTGGCAGCAGCTGTGGTTCTCCTGTATTTTTATAATGGAAAACAGGCAGAGAGAGGAAGAAGTGTTTCCAAGTATTTTTTTTATATTTTTTATCCAGCGCATCTGTTGGTGATCGGAATGATTAGAATGCTTTGATTTTAATGGGAAAATAGAGTAAAATATATGCGAAGATAAAGAAGTGAGAAGAATCTGAAAGAGGAAGTGAAAATTGATGTCAGAGGTGAGAAAGCATATCGTATTCCACGGACACGTGCAAGGTGTTGGGTTTCGATATACGGCAAAGTATCTGGCGCAGTCCCTGGAATTGAGCGGATGGGTTCAGAATGAATGGGATGGAACGGTTGTCATGGAAGTGCAGGGACGTGAAGCGTTGATAAATAAATTACTTGTAGGATTGAATCACGGACATTACATTACGATTGAATGGATGGACGCAAAAGAAATCCCCCTGATAGAAGAATACGGATTTCGAGTGAGGTAGAGTATTTCATGAACTTAGCAGATATATTATAGAAATATATGATAGGACAGGAGGAGAAAAATGAAACTGGGATTTATAGGAACAGGAAATATGGCAGGCGCCATCATGGGAGGGATTATTCGGAAGGGGGTTATTAGGTCGGATGAGATTATCGGTTCCGATGTGTCGGAAGCAGGACGCAAAAGAGTCGAAGATCTGTATGGGATTCATGTGACAGCTGATAATAAAGAAGTGGTAGAATCAGCAGACAAGATTATCCTTTCGGTAAAACCGCAATTTTATCTGTCTGTGATCGAGGAAGTGAAAGATGTGATCAGAGCGGGGCAGATTGTAATAACAATTGCACCGGGGAAAACACTTGCATGGCTGGAAGAGCAGTTTGGAAAGCGGGTGAAGATCGTTCGTACAATGCCAAATACTCCTGCGATGGTGGGAGAAGGAATGACAGCAGTCTGTGCCAACGAATATGTGACGAAAGAAGAATTGGATGAAGTGCTTCAGATTCTTGGCACGTTTGGTAAGACGGAGGTGATTTCCGAACACTTGATGGATGTGGTTGTATCTACGAGCGGAAGTTCTCCGGCATATGTGTATATGATGATTGAAGCGATGGCAGATGCGGCGGTTGCAGATGGTATGGCACGTGGACAGGCATATAAATTTGCGGCACAGGCAGTTCTTGGAAGTGCAAAGATGGTGTTGGAAACCGGAAAACATCCGGGAGAATTGAAAGATATGGTATGCTCTCCGGGCGGAACGACGATAGAAGCTGTTCGAGTGCTGGAGGCAAAAGGGTTCCGCAGTGCTTTGATTGAGGCGATGAAAACCTGTGCAGAAGTATCACGACACATGTAGTTTTTAAATGATGGAGGCGTCGTGTCGATGAAATCATGTGGATTGCATTGAGGATGCTATAAATGGAAAGTAGCGAAAATATAGTTCATATAAAATGAGGAGGTATAATATGTATGATATTGGAATTATTGGTGGTGGAACTGCTGGTCTGACTGCTGCAATTTATGGGCAGCGTGCAGGAAAGCAGACGCTTGTATTTGAAAGTGCAAACTATGGAGGTCAGATTGTATTTTCACCAAATGTAGAAAATTATCCGGGAATCGCAAGTGTCAGTGGAGCCCAGTATTCTACGAATTTGATGGATCAGGCAGTGAATCTTGGTGCAGAGACGAAGAGAGAACAGGTAACAGAAGTTCGAGAAACAAAAGAGGGCTTTGTTGTTAGAACACCGGAGCAGGAATATAGCTGTAGAACAGTGATTCTTGCAACGGGAGTAACACATCGCCATCTTGGACTGGAAAAGGAAGAAAAGTTGACAGGTGCGGGAATTTCCTACTGTGCAACTTGTGATGGCATGTTTTTCCGTGGAAGGAATGTAGCGGTGATCGGCGGTGGCAATACAGCCCTACAGGATGCAGAATTTTTGGCGAATTATTGTAATAAAGTTTATTTGGTACACCGCAGGGACGAGTTCCGCGGAGATGCAAAAAATGTGGAAGCATTGAAACAAAAAGAAAATGTGGAGTTTGTACTCAGTGCAGTTCCGAAAGAAATCGTTGGTGAAAATATAGTCGAGGGCTTGATCGTGACCGACAAAAAGACAGGGGAAGACAAGAAGCTTGATGTGGCTGGAATATTTGTGGCAATCGGTCATTTGCCCAAAAATGAGATATTTGCGGAACTGGTAGAGTTGGATGCAGATGGATTTATAAAAGCAGGAGAAGACTGTCGGACTTCTCATGCAGGGATTTTTGTAGCAGGAGACTGTCGGACAAAAGATATACGACAGCTTACAACTGCTGCCGCAGATGGAGCAGTTGCGGCGCTTGCAGCAGTAAAGTATGCAAAGTAAAGGACAAGATGTACAAAGAATTAAGGGAGCACGGAAGGAACTTCGAATATATGTGGATTGCAGACAAATGGAAAGATTATGAGGTGTTGGATTGTTCAAAAGGAGAAAAGTTGGAACGCTGGGGAGATTATTTTCTCGTGCGTCCGGATCCACAGGTTATCTGGGATACTCCGAAACAAGATTACGGATGGGAACATTGCAATGGACACTATCACCGTAGCAAAAAAGGCGGCGGTGAGTGGGAGTTTTTTGATCTGCCACAGCAGTGGCAGATTCGTTACGGAAAACTGACATTTAATTTGAAACCCTTTAGTTTCAAACATACGGGATTGTTTCCGGAGCAGGCAACGAACTGGGAATGGTTTTCTGATTTAATACGAAAGGCAGACCGTCCGGTGAAGGTGCTGAACTTGTTTGCATATACAGGAGGAGCAACACTGGCGGCAGCGGCAGCGGGGGCGCAGGTGACTCATGTGGATGCGTCCAAGGGCATGGTAGCGTGGGCGAAGGAAAATGCGGTATCTTCAGGATTGAAGGATGCACCGATTCGTTGGTTAGTAGATGACTGCGTGAAGTTTGTGGAGCGGGAAATTCGCCGTGGAAATAAATATGATGCGGTGATTATGGATCCTCCGTCGTATGGACGCGGACCGAAGGGTGAAATCTGGAAAATTGAAGATATGATTCATCCATTTGTACAGCTTTGTACAAAGATTTTGTCTGAGGATGCGATCTTCTTCTTGATTAATTCTTATACAACCGGACTGGCACCGGCGGTACTGACTTATATGATCGCCACAGAATTGAAGAAGTGGGGAGGCCGTGTGGATTCACAAGAAATCGGACTGCCGGTGAAAGATACCGGGTTGGTACTCCCTTGCGGAGCGTCAGGGCGCTGGCAGAGAGAGTAAGGGAGCGTTCTGTGGAATTCATTTAGATTCGTTGCTATCCGGGGGTAAACATGTTATATTATATTTAGTTTTTGCGTACTGTATGAAGTGCAGAGACAGTGTGCAAAAAAGACAGGAGTTTAAAACGCGTATTAACACGATTAAAAAGAATAGGGAGTGGTGAACATGTATCAGGGCGAATATAGACGTTGGTTAGAAGCAGATTTAGAAGATGCAGATTTGAAACCGGAATTATCTAGGATTGAGGGAAATGAGGAAGAGATTAAGGAACGTTTTGCTGTAGCGTTAAAATTCGGAACAGCAGGACTGCGTGGTGTTCTCGGAGCGGGAACAAATCGTATGAATATATACGTTGTCCGTCAGGCAACACAAGGGCTTGCTAATTGGGTAAAGACCCAAGGTGGAAACCAGACGGTGGCAATCAGTTATGACAGCCGTCTGAAGAGTGATGTATTTGCCAAGACGGCAGCAGGTGTATTGGCAGCAAACGGAATCTATGTACGGATTTATGATGCACTGATGCCTGTGCCGGCACTTTCCTTTGCCACTCGTTATTACAAATGTAACGCAGGTATCATGGTAACAGCTTCTCATAATCCGGCAAAGTATAACGGGTACAAGGCGTATGGACCGGATGGGTGCCAGATGACGGATGATGCGGCTGCGATTGTATATGCGGAGATCCAGAAGACGGATGTGCTGACAGGTGCAAAATATATCTCTTTTGCAGAGGGTGTCGAAAAAGGACTGATTCGTTTTGTTGGAGATGACTGTAAGAGAGCATTGTATGATGCAATTGAGTCACGGCAGGTTCGTCCGGGACTGTGTAAGACAGCAGGACTGAAACTGGTATACAGTCCGCTTAATGGTTCTGGTCTTGTTCCGGTTACACAGGTGCTGAAAGATATCGGAATTACAGATATCACAATCGTTCCGGATCAAGAGTATCCGAATGGTTATTTTACTACATGCAGCTACCCGAATCCGGAGATTTTTGAAGCTTTGGAGCAGGGGTTGAACTTGGCAAAAGAAGTGGGGGCAGATTTGATGTTGGCAACTGACCCGGATGCAGATCGTGTGGGCATTGCAATGAAGTGTCCGGATGGTTCTTATGAACTTGTAAGCGGGAATGAGGTAGGAGTGCTGCTTCTTGATTATATTTGCGCGGGTCGGATTGAAAAAGGAACGATGCCGGAAAGGGCAGTCGCAGTAAAATCGATTGTATCCACACCACTGGCTGATGCAGTGGCGAAGCATTATGGAGTGGAATTGAGAAATGTGCTGACTGGATTCAAGTGGATTGGTGACCAGATCGCACGTTTGGAAGCAGATGGTGAGGTTGACCGGTTTATCTTCGGGTTTGAGGAAAGTTACGGATATCTGGCAGGTCCATATGTACGAGATAAAGATGCAGTGATTGGTTCTATGTTGATTTGCGAGATGGCAGCATATTACAGAAGTATTGGAAGTTCCCTGAAACAGAGAATGGAAGAGATTTATGCAGAGTATGGCCGCTATCTCAATAAGATTGACAGTTTTGAGTTCCCGGGACTTAGCGGAATGGATAAGATGACAGGTATTATGCAGAATCTGCGCAAAGATCCGCTGGCAGAGATTGCGGGATTGAAGGTAATCCAGGTGGTTGATTATCAGAAACCGGAAGAGACTGGGCTCCCAGCAGCAAATGTACTTGTGTACAAGCTGGAAGGAGGCACGACTGTAATTATTCGTCCATCAGGAACAGAACCGAAGATTAAGATTTACTACACAACTCTTGGAAAGGATCTTGCAGAGGCGCAGACAGAAAAAGATAAGCTGGCAGAGGCGTTAAAACCGATTCTGGCATAAGTGGAATTCTGCCCAGAACTTGGTTAGAGTTAAAAGGAGGAGGTAGAACATGGATATCAAAAGTACAAAAACAGAAAAGAATCTTCGAAGTGCATTGGCAGGGGAGTCTATTGCACGTAATAAATATACTTATTTTGCAGAGGCAGCTAGAAAAAATGGTGAGATGGAGGTTGCTGAGGCATTTGAGCGTATGGCAATCAACGAAATGACTCATGCAAAGCTGTGGTTTGAGTTGCTGTATGGAAAGCCGGAAACAGCGGAAAGCAGCCTGAAACAAGCTGCATTAGGTGAATATTCTGAATGGCACAGTATGTATCCTCAATTTGCTGAACAAGCGAGGGAAGATGGGCTTGAAGATATTGCGATTATGTTTGAGCATGTTGCTGATATTGAGAAAAACCATGAAAAACAGTTTTTAACCTTGTTGGCGAAGATTCAGAATAAGGATTTTGATGAGGTGTCTGCCGACAGTGAAAAGCCTCCGGTTAAGGCTGAAAAAAAGAGCGGCTATCGCTGCCAGTTCTGCGGTGCGATATTTGACCAGCGCCCGGATGTATGCAATGTATGTAAGGCGATCGGTGCATTTGATGCTGTGGAATACTATGAGTAATAAGATTCTTTTGTCTTTAGAGGTGGCGGCTGATATGCCTGCCGCCTCGTACTTATATATAGAAGAAACACCCGCTGTGGAATTGGCTCAAAAGAAGTTTTTTAAGCCAATTATATATTTTCTTGTCTTGCGAAATAGGATTTGGCGCGATAATATATATTTATAAACGCTGGGGAGTCGGTAGAAGTGATAACATTCTGAGACCATAATATCATTATGGAGGGAAAGCAAGAGAGGAGGTAGTCGTATGAAGAAGAGAGATGAAATTCGCCTGACGCAAATGAGCAGTACGGCTGGATGAGCGTCCAAAGCTGGTCCTGAGACCCTTGCCCAGGTTCTGGGTAAGCTGCCAAAATTCCAGGATGATAATCTCCTGGTAGGGCTGGAGACATCGGATGATGCTGCAGTCTATAAAATAACAGACGAAATTGCTATGATTCAGACGGTGGATTTTTTTACACCGGTTGTGGACGATCCGTATACATTTGGGCAGATTGCTGCCGCAAATTCGCTAAGTGATGTATATGCAATGGGTGGCAATCCCAAGATCGCACTTAACATTGCGGCATTTCCAAGCTGCCTGGATCCGGAAATTTTAGGGGAAATTTTACGAGGCGGTGCAGATAAGGTAAAAGAGGCAGGAGCTGTGCTTGTGGGTGGTCATACAATACAGGACGATGAACCGAAGTATGGGTTGAGTGTGTCTGGATTCGTACATCCCAATCAGATTTTAAAGAATTACGGCTGTAGACCAGGAGAAGTGCTGATTCTGACGAAACCAATCGGAAGCGGAATCGTAAATACTGCGGTGAAAGCTGGAATGGCTTCGAAAGAGGCTGTGGAAGAGGTTGTTCGTGTGATGGCATCTTTGAATAAGACGGCAAAAGAAGTGATTCAAAAATTTCCTGTTTCTGCATGTACGGATGTGACAGGGTTCGGACTTCTGGGACACTGTGTGGAAATGGCTTTGGCGAGTGAGGTGACACTGGAAATTTATCCAGAGGAGGTTGCTTGGATTGAAGGTGCAGTCTCTTATGCAAAAATGGGATTGGTGCCGGCAGGTGCTTACCGAAACAAAAAGCATTTTGGAAGTATGGTGGATGTGGGGAATGCGGAAGAATTTGAATTGGATCTGCTCTATGACCCACAGACTTCGGGAGGGTTGTTGTTTAGTTTGGCACCGGAGTACACAGAAGGTGTTATCAAAGAGTTTGTGAAACACAATCTGGAAACAAAGGTGTCTGTCATCGGCAGGATCTTTGATGCTGAGGAAAAGCGGATTCGTCTGGTGTAGGAGTATGAGATGAATAAAAATCAATTGTTTCGCAAAATTCCGAAAATGGATGTTCTGCTTGTGCAGGATGCGGTACAAAAGATGATCGATGTATATGGCTATGACAGTGTGCTGGAGATCTTGCGACGGGAACAGGAGAGAGTACGACTGGAGATCGCTCGGTGTACAACAGAAGAACAGGCAGAAGAGTGTACGGAAAAATTGATACAAAATGCGGAAAAAGAATTGCATAAATTACACAGACCGCATTTGAAAAAGGTGCTGAATGGAACCGGAACGATTCTGCATACGAATCTGGGGCGGGCGCCGATTGCGCAGATGCTGATGAAAGATGCAATTTGTGAGGTTGGAGGGTACTCTAATGTAGAGTACGATTTAGAACAGGGAATGCGTGGAAACCGAGGCGTGGCAATTGAAAAGCTACTTTGCGAGATTACGGGAGCAGAAGCAGCGGTGATCGTGAATAACAATGCTGCTGCAGTTCTGCTTGTGTTAAATACGCTGGCAAAAGGCGGAGAAGTAGTGGTTTCTCGTGGAGAACTGGTAGAAATCGGAGGCCATTTCCGAATACCAGATGTGATGGAGTTGAGTGGAGCCAGACTAAAGGAAGTAGGAACAACAAATAAGACCTTTTTGTCGGATTATGAATTGGCGATCACAGAAGAAACAAAAGTGCTGTTAAAGGTACACACAAGTAATTACCGGATTATTGGGTTTACAGAAATGGTGAAATTAGAAGAATTATGCAGCTTGTACGAGAAATACAGACTCCCGGTGGTGGAGGATCTGGGGAGTGGTGCGTTGATCGACTTGAATCAGTATGGGCTTCCGGGAGAACCGGTGGTGCAAGAATCGCTGAAACGCGGAGCAGATGTGGTGTGTTTTAGCGGGGATAAGCTTCTAGGGGGACCTCAGGCGGGGATCGTTGTGGGCAAGAAATGTTATATTGAACGGATGTGTTCCAATCCTTTTTATCGGGCGATGAGGATTGACAAGCTGACAGCTGCTGTTCTGGAGCGAACCTTGTTGGAGTATCGGTCGGAAAGTCGGGCGATCAAGAATATTCCGGTGCTTCGAATGATGACAAGAAAACCAATGGATGTGGAGCAGGATGCCAAGAGATTAAAGCGTATGTTGAAAAGAGCCGGATTTGCGGCAGAATTTGAACTACGTTCGTGCGAATCGCAAATAGGAGGGGGCTCACTTCCACTGACAACAATTCCAAGTACAGCGATTGCGATTGTACCGGAAGAAATTCGTGTAGAAGAATTGGAACAGCGGTTGCGAAGCCTTCCACTTCCTGTGATTGGGAGAATTGAAAAAGGAAAGCTGCTACTCGATATTCGCACGTTTGAAATGGAGTACGCTTCTGACTTTGTAAAGAGTTTGAAAGAGGCCCATGTATTTTCTCGCAGTCCTATGAAAGAAGCTGACAAGAAATAGAAAGATGAGGGTAGAAAGGTAACTGGTGTGCCTCCTGGTCTTCAAAACCAGCGTAGGGCGTATGGCGTCCTGGATGGGTTCGATTCCCATATACCCTCGCCAAAAGATTGTAAGATTGTATTAAAAAAAATACATAAATTTACAAAAACTACTTGAAATATCAGTTATGATTCGCTATACTAAGAGAGCTGTGGCATGATAGCTGTGAAGCGTGAGGTTGCTGCCGATGTGAAAATACACAATGGCAGGTTTTCCGTGGAGCGAATGTCAAGTTAGGAAACTGGCGACAAGTCACTGTACGAATCAAAACTGATTACTTATGACCTAAAGGGAATAGTATGAAACAACGTGTGAGTTTCTCACGACACACACGGGAGAGTGTACAGTCACCGCTTGTCGTACTGAAGTAAAAAGTACGAAAAGGAGGCGACTTTTTTTATGGCAAGTCAAGTAATGAGAATCACATTGAAAGCGTATGATCACCAGTTGGTAGATGCATCCGCAAAGAAAATCATCGAAACTGTAAAAAAGAACGGTGCACAGGTGAGTGGTCCGGTACCACTTCCAACGAAGAAGGAAGTTGTTACAATTCTGAGAGCTGTACACAAGTACAAAGACTCCAGAGAGCAGTTCGAGCAGAGAACTCATAAGAGACTCATCGATATCATTACACCAACCCAGAAGACAGTAGATGCACTGTCAAGACTGGAAATGCCTGCAGGTGTTTACATCGATATCAAGATGAAAAACAAATAAGGCAGGGAATTTTAAGAAGCAGTATGAATTAAGAAACAGTAATTCCTAACATTTAGGATGAACGTCCTTGTGGCGTTCCGCTGTAAATAACAGGAGGTAGTTATAATGAAGAAAGCTATTTTAGCGACAAAAGTCGGAATGACTCAAATCTTCAACGAAGACGGAACACTGGTTCCGGTAACAGTTCTTCAGGCTGGCCCTTGTGTGGTAACACAGATCAAGACAGCTGAAAACGATGGTTACAGTGCAGTTCAGGTTGGCTTTGTGGACAAGAAAGAAAAGGTTGTCACAAAGGATAAGAGCGGCAAGAAAGAAATCGCACACAGAAATGGTGTGACAAAAGCTGAGAAAGGCCACTTTGATAAAGCGGGTGTTTCCGGCAAGAGATATGTAAAAGAGTTCAGATTTGAGAATGCTGAAGAATACACACTGGCGCAGAAAATTAAAGCTGATATCTTTGAAGCAGGAGATAAGATAGATGCAACTGCAATCTCCAAAGGTAAAGGTTTCCAGGGTGCCATCAAACGTCACGGACAGAGCAGAGGACCTATGACTCATGGTTCTAAGTTCCATCGTCACGCAGGTTCCAACGGTGCAGCATCCGATCCGAGTAAAGTATTCAAAGGCAAAAAGATGCCTGGTCAGATGGGTAACAAGCAGATTACAGTACAGAATCTGGAAATTGTAAGAGTTGATGCGGACAACAATCTGTTGTTGGTGAAAGGCTCTGTACCGGGACCGAAGAAATGTCTCGTAACAATCAAAGAAACAGTAAAGGCTGCTAAATAGTCTGACATCAGGAAAGGAGGAACACACAGATGGCAAACGTATCTGTTTATAATATCGAAGGTAAAGAAGTTGGTACGATCGATTTGAACGATGCTGTATTTGGTGTTGAAATTAATGAACATCTGGTACACATGGCAGTTGTAAGCCAGCTTGCAAACAATCGTCAGGGAACACAGAAAGCGAAGACACGTTCTGAAGTTTCCGGTGGCGGAAGAAAACCGTGGAGACAAAAAGGAACAGGTCATGCAAGACAGGGTTCCACAAGAGCTCCGCAGTGGACAGGTGGTGGAGTTGTATTTGCTCCGACACCGAGAGATTATTCTTTCAAAATGAACAAGAAAGAGAAAAGAGCAGCTCTGAAGTCTGCATTGACATCCAGAGTGGCAGAGAACAAGTTCATCGTAATCGACGAACTGAAGTTTGATGAAATTAAAACAAAGAAGTTCCAGGAAGTTCTGAACAACCTGAACGTAAACAAAGCACTGGTTGTGCTGGAAGACGATAACAAAAATGTAGAAATTTCTGCAAAAAATATCGCTAACGTAAAAACAGCTAAGACAAACACAATCAATGTATTTGACATCCTGAAGTACAACACAGTGATCACAACAAAGGCTTGTGTTGCAGCAATCGAGGAGGTGTATGCATAATGGCTAACGTACAGTATTATGACGTAATCCTGAAACCGGTTATTACAGAGAAGAGCATGGAGCTGATGGCTGACAAGAAATATACATTTTTAGTTCATACAGAAGCTACAAAAACTCAGATTAAAGAAGCTGTTGAGAAAATGTTCAGCGGTGCTAAAGTAAAGAGCGTAAATACCATGAACATGGACGGAAAGAACAAAAGAGTTCGCGGTTCTTTCAAATATGGTAAAACAGCTAAGACAAAAAAAGCGATCGTTCAGCTGACAGCTGACAGTGCAGATATCGAGATTTTCGAAGGCCTGTAAAAAATAGTAATCTAAACGGTGCAAATCCGTGAAACCAATAATTAGAGCAAACGAAAGGAGAGACAGTAATGGGAATTAAAACATATAACCCATATACACCTTCCAGAAGACAGATGACTGGCTCTGATTTCTCAGAAATCACAAAGACAACTCCGGAGAAATCCCTGTTGGATTCCAAAAAGAGAAAAGCTGGTCGTAACAGTCAGGGTAAAATCACAGTAAGACACCGCGGAGGCGGAGCTAAGAAACAGTATAGAATTGTAGACTTTAAGAGAAAGAAAGATGGAATTCCGGCAACAGTAATCGGTATCGAGTACGATCCGAACAGAAGTGCTAACATCGCATTGATCTGCTATGCAGATGGCGAAAAAGCATATATCCTTGCACCGGCAGGACTGACAGATGGAATGACAGTAATGAACGGACCGGAGGCAGAAGTTCGTGTAGGAAACTGCATGCCGCTTTCTGAAATCCCGGTTGGTACACAGATTCACAACATTGAGCTTTATCCTGGAAAAGGTGGACAGCTTGTTCGCTCTGCAGGAAACAGCGCACAGTTGATGGCAAAAGAAGGAAAATACGCAACACTGAGACTTCCGTCCGGTGAGATGAGAATGGTTCCGATTATTTGTAGAGCTTCCATCGGTGTTGTAGGTAACGGCGAGCATAACCTGATTAATGTAGGTAAAGCAGGTCGTAAACGTCACATGGGTATCAGACCTACAGTACGTGGTTCTGTTATGAACCCGAACGATCATCCGCATGGTGGTGGTGAAGGTAAGACTGGTATCGGACGTCCAGGCCCGAGTACTCCATGGGGTAAACCGGCACTTGGTCTTAAGACACGTAAGAAAAACAAATCTTCTAACAAGCTGATCGTAAGAAGAAGAGATGGTAAAGCAATCAAATAATTTGTAATTAAGGAGGTTAGAACCTATGGCTCGTTCACTTAAAAAAGGACCATTTGCAGACGAGAGCTTACTGAAAAAAGTAGACGCTATGAATGCTGCAGGTGATAAAACAGTTATTAAGACATGGTCACGTCGTTCTACAATCTTCCCGTCATTTGTAGGGCATACATTTGCCGTACATGACGGAAGAAAACATGTACCGGTGTATGTTACAGAAGATATGGTTGGACACAAGCTGGGAGAGTTTGTAGCAACTAGAACATACAGAGGTCACGGAAAAGACGAGAAGAAGTCCAAAGTTAGATAATAAACAGCGTTTTGAAAGGAGGGTTCATCCATGGCTAAAGGACATAGATCCCAAATCAAGAGAGAAAGAAATGAGCAGAGAGATACAAGACCATCAGCTAAGATTTCATATGCTAGAGTGTCTGTTCAAAAAGCTTGTTTTGTATTAGATGCCATCAGAGGCAAGGATGTACAGACAGCGCTTGGTATCCTGGCATACAACCCAAGATATGCTTCAAGCGTGATTGAGAAGTTATTAAAATCAGCAATTGCAAATGCTGAGAACAACAACGGTATGAGCGCCGAGAACCTTTATATTGAAGAGTGTTACGCAAATAAAGGACCGACAATGAAGAGAATCAGACCGAGAGCACAGGGTAGAGCTTACAGAATCGAAAAGAGAATGAGCCACATCACTATCGTGCTGAATGAAAGATAAGGAGGAAAATAATGGGACAGAAAGTTAATCCTCATGGCTTAAGAGTCGGAGTTATCAAAGACTGGGATTCCAAGTGGTATGCAGAGAAAGATTTTGCTGACAATCTGGTGGAAGACCATGAAATCAGAACATTTTTGAAGAAGAGATTATACAGTGCCGGAATTTCCAAGATTGAAATCGAAAGAGCTTCCGATCGTGTTAAAATCATCGTTTATACAGCTAAGCCGGGTGTTGTTATCGGTAAAGGCGGAGCTGAAATCGAGAAAGTAAAAGGTGAGCTTGCTCAGTTCACAGACAAGAAGCTGATCGTGGACATCAAAGAAGTTAAGAGACCTGATAAAGATGCTCAGTTAGTAGCTGAGAATATTGCACAGCAGCTTGAGAATCGTATCTCATTCAGACGTGCTATGAAATCTTGTATGTCCAGAACAATGAAAGCCGGAGCACTCGGTGTGAAGACTTCCGTATCCGGACGTCTCGGTGGAGCTGATATGGCTCGTACAGAGTTCTACAGTGAGGGAACAATCCCGCTTCAGACACTGAGAGCTGACATTGATTATGGATTCGCAGAAGCTGACACAACTTACGGAAAAGTCGGTGTAAAGGTTTGGATTTACAAAGGCGAAGTTCTTCCGACTAAAGGTAATAAGGAAGGGAGCGATAAATAATGTTAATGCCAAAAAGAGTAAAACGTCGTAAACAGTTCCGTGGTACTATGAAGGGAAAAGCCCTGAGAGGTAACACGATTTCATATGGTGAATATGGTATTGTTGCAACAGAACCGTGTTGGATTCGTTCTAATCAGATCGAAGCAGCCCGTATTGCCATGACACGTTATATCAAGCGTGGTGGTAAAGTTTGGATCAAAATATTCCCAGACAAACCGGTAACAGCAAAACCAGCAGAAACTCGTATGGGTAGCGGAAAAGGTGCATTGGAGTACTGGGTAGCAGTTGTAAAGCCAGGCCGTGTAATGTTCGAGATTGCAGGCGTATCTGAAGAAGTGGCAAGAGAAGCTCTGCGTCTTGCAATGCACAAATTACCTTGCAAATGCAAAATCGTTTCTCGCGCAGAATTAGAAGGCGGTGATAACAGTGAAAATTAATACATTTGTAAACGAATTAAGAGGAAAATCCGCAGAGGAATTGAATCAGGAATTAGTAGCTGCTAAGAAGGAACTTTTTAACCTGAGATTCCAGAATGCGACGAATCAGTTAGATAATACAAGCAGAATCAAAGAAGTAAGAAAGAACATTGCCCGTATCCAGACTCTGATTACAGAAGCTGGAAAGTAGGCATTGGATACTGATCGAAAGGAGTAGCAACTGTGGAAGAGAGAAATTTGAGAAAAACCCGTACCGGCAAGGTTGTCAGCAACAAAATGGACAAGACAATCGTTGTTGCAGTAGAAGACCACGTAAAGCATCCGCTCTATAAGAAAATTGTAAAAAGAACTTATAAGCTGAAAGCTCATGATGAGCAGAATGAATGCAACGTTGGTGATACAGTAAAAGTTATGGAAACAAGACCGCTGTCCAAGGACAAGAGATGGAGACTTGTAGAAATCATAGAGAAAGCAAAATAATTGCTTTATACTTGTGAGTAGATTAAAGGAGGTTTACCTGCATGATACAACAGGAAAGTAGACTTAAAGTAGCAGATAATACAGGCGCGAAAGAACTGCTGTGTATCCGTGTACTTGGCGGTTCTACAAGAAGATATGCCAATATCGGAGATGTGATCGTTGCAACTGTTAAAGATGCAACACCAGGCGGCGTTGTTAAAAAAGGTGATGTTGTTAAAGCTGTAGTTGTTCGTTCTGTCAAAGGTGCTCGTCGTAAAGATGGTTCCTATATCAGATTTGACGAGAATGCTGCAGTTATTATCAAAGATGATTTGAACCCACGTGGAACACGTATTTTTGGACCAGTAGCTCGTGAGCTTCGTGAGAAACATTTTATGAAGATTGTTTCCCTGGCTCCGGAAGTACTGTAGGGAGGTGCCGAGAATGTCAACTATGAAGATTAGAAAAGGTGACACTGTAAGAGTGATCGCCGGCAAAGATAAAGACAAAGAAGGCAAAGTAATTGCTGTAAATAAAAAAGACGGAAAAGTTCTGGTTGAAGGTGTTAATATGCTGACAAAGCATACAAAACCAAGCATGGCCAATCAGAATGGTGGTATCGTTCATCAGGAAGGACCGATCGATCTTTCTAACGTAATGTATGTTCACAAAGGACAGACAACAAGAATCGGATTCAAGATGGATGGAGATAAGAAAGTGCGTGTTGCAAAAGCAACAGGCGACGTAATCGAAGACTAATTTGAGGAAGGAGGTCCAGGACTTTGAGTAGACTGAGAGAACAGTATCAGAATGAAATCGTTGACGCAATGATTAAAAAATTTGGATATAAAAATATTATGGAAGTGCCGAAGCTCGACAAGGTTGTTATCAACATGGGTGTCGGCGAAGCAAAAGACAATGCGAAAGTTTTAGAGTCTGCAATTGCTGATCTTGAGAAAATTTCAGGACAGAAAGCAGTTG
>JAHHTO010000004.1 GCA_020024595.1 Schaedlerella sp. | reverse complement strand
ATTTAGATAATAACTGTCATTTACTGCATTCCCGAAATTCAAAACGGTACTGTTCCCTTCCGCATCTGTCAGTTCAATAAAATATGCCGGCGTATCCAGACCATATACTTCCATCTCATCCCGATGTTTTAATTCCCGTTCTACTTCCAACTTTCCAAATGTATCCGCAATTCTTTTTAACACACCCTGCTTGAGCGGAAAATCTTTGTCTTGTTCATACACCCATGCATCATTTTGTTTTTCAAATGTCAGCTCACCATTCCCTATGCTGTAACTGATCTTACAAACATCTGCCAAGTCTGTTGCATAGATTTTTTCTGATTCAAATTCTTCTGTCCTCTTTTCCTCCTGCTTTTGATTCCATGTGCGAATCCCAGACAATATCAGAAGAAGCAGTAGAAATATACCGATCAGTATAATAAGTCGCCTTGTTTTTTTATTCATATAATTCCTCCCCTTTCTGTATTATCATTCTATGCTTTGCGTCTTCTGAGCCACACTACAAATCCGGTAATCAGAATCAGCAGCGGAATTCCGAAGATAACAAACAAACTGAACCATCCAACATGATGTACTGTATTGTATTCCACTGCCAAACTCTTTGGTTCAATCGATATATTTTCTACACCATCAAAATTTTCCGTCACGACGTTCATAAACATGGTTGTATTTTCCAATGTGGTAAACATATCTGTAATCTGAGGATCAATTAGGCTGCCTGCAGAAATTACCGTAAACCTGCTCTTCTTACGGTCTGCTTTCGCATCTGTTTCTTTCACATTGTTCTTTGTATCTTTGGGATCATCTTTGCTTCCTTCACTTACCGGTTCGGTCGCAACCGCCCCCAATACATAAGCACCCACAGTCTGGTTATCTTCTGTTACAGCATAGGCGTCCTCTGAACTGCTCATAAATGCAGTTGTTGTAATCGTATCGCGTGCTGCATCTGTCAGAGTCAATCCGTGTGCATTAGCCACCAATACCATCTCTGAACTGATCCCTCGTGAAAGTTCCTCTGTCAATGATAGCTGCGGGAACAGATAGTAATAATTTCCCTGATAACATCTCCGCGGATCTGCGATATATCCATCCACAGATTCCATACCATAATCTTTCATCAATGCAGACAGATTTGGCAATTCACTACTGTTTCTACCTCCTAGCAGAAGCATCACATTGCCTCCCTGTACCAGATAGTTTTCTACTGCTGCCTTTTCATCCTCCGATAAATCCTTTGCCGGCGCATTGATAAGAAGCAATTCGCAGTCCTCGGGAATTACTCCTGCCATTAAAAGATTCAGTTCCGCCACGTTATAATTATTTTTACTCATCAGATCACTGACTGTAGAAGATAATGTTTCTTCTCCATGTCCCGTTGTCCGATACACCTGTTGCTGCGCATCACTTGTCACATAATTGACCGCACTTGTCAGCTGCCCTTCTCCGTCAAACTCTGCTTCCGAGGCTGTACCTGTGTAATAATAAGCATACATATCTGACACAATTATGTCACTGAACGCCACTGTTGTAGTCTTTCCTGTTTTTTCGCAAGATACCACAATCGTATTCTCTGCAGTTCCATACTCTGTCAATGCAGACGGATGCAGCACCGGATCGATCCACTCTACAGAAACGTGTCTGGACAACTCGCTGTATTTATCTAAAAAGGTACGAATGCGCTCATCAGTCTCTTCTTTCACTGCCAGAACTGTGATTGTCACGTCCGCTTCCAAATTCCCCAGCAATTTTCTGCTTGTATCTGTAATTTCATATACTTTTGTACTGCTTACATCAATGTTCCGATACTTTTCCGGAAGCTGACCAACAATCAGATTCAGCACAACTACAATCGCAACAACAACCGCTGTAACTCCAACACTATATGCACCGTGCTTCGTTCTAGTCGTTTCAAATAATGCCTTGATTTTTCCCACGATCCTGCCCTCCTAACTCCAACATCTTTTCTGAATTGCTTGTATTGTCAAAAAGATAAATACAAAGATAACAGACAGATATAAGAGAATCCCGCTTACATCCACAATGCTATTTTGTGTGATCCCTGTAAATACATTTGCCAAAGCCAACTTCCCAAGAAGCCTCGTCAGAAGGTTTTCAAACAGGCTTGATTTTACTATATAAGTCACGACACATCCAATTACAATTGCTGCTTCACTCACCGCACACATCGCCCAGTTAGATGTCATTTGCCAGATATAAAGCACGATCAGACTCAGGAGCAGAATCAGCCCAAGCATACAATCAAGCGGAGCAGAGGGAAGGAACTCTGTTAATCCATTCCATAAATACAATACAAGCAGCACACCAAATGTACTGATAAATGCAATAATCTGACTTTCTGTCAATGCAGACATGAACATTCCGATTGCAATGTACACACATCCCAGCAGAAAAAACACGCCAATGGATAGATAATCCACTTTTAAATATGCCACTCCATTCAATTTGATCAAAAGCGGAAACAGACAAAAAATAAGATTTGGAACAGCAACTACGGTCGCCATCGCCAGATATTTTCCTAAAACTACTTTTGTCAGACTGACCGGAGCTGTCAGAAGCAACTGATCTGTCTTATTCTTTCGTTCTTCCGCAAAACTCTTCATCGTAATCAGTGGGATCCCTACAAGAAATACGATCAGAGAACCTGACAGTGTGTAGGAAAAATACGGATATCCGGCAATAAGGTTGTAAGCAGTAAAGTAAATCCCTGTAAATGCAACCAGAAATGCCACAAACACACACCCTGTCATGGATTGAAAATAGGATTTCACTTCACGTTTATAAATTGCCAGCATGATTTACATCCTCCTCTCTCTGTGTCAGTTCCATAAATACTTCTTCCAGACTGACTTTCACTGTTTTCAGCATCAAAAGCGGCACCTTTTTCTCCGCAAATGCCAGAAATACTGCCTCTCGGATATCATATCCTGCTTTTACCTCTATTTTGGCATACGTCGTTTCATTTTCTGTTTTTTCAATTTCAACTGCATCAATGCCCTCAACGGAACTCAAGATTTCCCGTACCATATTTGGATGTATTTTCGATTCAAGCTCTACACTTTCAGATTCATTCATCAACCGCTCAAGCTTCTCTGGGGTATCACTTGCCACTAATTTTCCCTTAGAAATAATCAAGATGTAATCACACACTTCCCGCACTTCCGCAAGAATATGTGAACTTAAAATAACAGTATGTTTTTTCGATAAATTTCGGATCAGTTCCCGAATTTCTATAATCTGCTTCGGATCAAGACCTACTGTAGGCTCATCAAGAATGATAATATCCGGAAATCCTAAAATTGCCTGTGCCAGACCAACTCGCTGCCGATACCCTTTGGAAAGATTCCGAATCAATCTCCCTTCCACATCCACAAGCTTTGTTAACTTCATTACTTCTTCGATATCAGATTCCCGCCGGATCTTTGAGATTCCTTTCAATTCTGCCACAAATTCCAAATACTCCGATACTTTCATATCTGTATAAAGCGGCGGCAGTTCCGGAAGATAACCAATGTGTCTTTTTGCCTCCTCAGGTTCTTTCAAAATATCACATCCATCGATCAACACTTCTCCTTCCGTCGCCCCGAGATACCCTGTCATAATATTCATTGTAGTGGATTTCCCAGCGCCGTTAGGTCCCAAAAACCCATAAATTTTCCCTGGTTCTAACCGAAAATCAAGATGATCTACTGCTAAATGATCTCCATATTTTTTTACCAGATTCTTTACTTCAATCAAATTCTTACCTCCCTGTTCTAAAATCATCTGCATTCATAAGAGTTCTTAGTTTTGGCTGTTCCATATAATACATACGAGCAGTAAGTTTAAAAAAAGAACATTTTTATGGTAATTGGTATTTGTGAATGTTCTGTGTTTGAAATGTGACGATGATATGTGGAAACTTTAAAAATAATGTGGTTTAAACAAAAAACGATCGGATATAGAATCATTCCATATCCGATCGTTCTTTACAAATTCCACTTTGCACAGCTTCCCTTATCCGTTTTTGTAACATTTAACTGCCAGTCAATTTGTTCTTTCAGTTCATTTACATGTGAGATAATCCCCACCAACGCTTTCTCACCCGCAAGTTCTTTTAATATTTGAATTGCACGTTCTCTGGAATTATCATCCAAAGAGCCAAATCCTTCGTCCACAAACATGGTTTCCAAGCTTACTGCCCCTGCCATATTCTGGACAATATCTGCCAGACCAAGTGCCATAGATAATGCTGCCATGAAAGATTCTCCGCCAGACAATGTTTTCACATCCCTAGTCGTATCACTCATCAAATGATATACATCCAGATCAAGTCCCGCCTGTCCCTGACTGCTCAGATTCTGAATATCTCTGCACTGCAGAATAAAATCATTGGATGTCATTTTGGCCAATCTCCGGTTTGCCGCATGAATAATCTGTTTGAAGTATTTTCTCTGGACATAAGTCTCTAAATCCAGCTTCACACTTCCTGGCAACGTACCGTTAGCAGTCCGATTTAAATGATTCATCTGTTCATAGCGTTTCTGCAAATCTCCTGTATCTTTATAATAAGCGCAAAGCTTCTGCCTTGCTTCCTGGTTCTTTACATTCAGACTGTGGCGGCGCATTTGTTCCGATTTCCAATTTCTTTGGTTTTCCGCCAGTTCCTTGATACGTATCTTTTCCTCCGGCAAATCGCCCGGTATCTTTCCCTTTGTCTGTTCCTCCAAAGTCTTCAGCTTTGTTTCTGTCTGAATCACTAACTGTTCATAGTCTAGAATTTCTTTTTCCTGCTTCTTCTGTAGCGGAATCCACTGCATTGCGCTTTTATACGCCTCTATACCTGTGAATTTCTGTTTCTTCCATTCTTCCTTACAAACCTCTTCTGCTTCTTTTTTTCGCTTTTTTAGTTCTTCTATCTGCTCCTGCCTGCTCTCTAAAAGCCCCTGAAAACGAATCCTCTCGTCTATGAATCTTTGAAGCTGAGTACCAAGCTGCTCCTGCTCTTTCTGTAAATGTTCCCGTTCTTGTTTAAGCATTGCCAGTTCCTGCTGCAGTTTTTCCCCCGGTATTTGTAGGACAGTTTCCTGCAATATCGCATATTCTGCTTTGCACTGGCTACTCAATTTTTGAAATTCTTCTGCCACAGTACTGCGTTCCTGCTCCAACGCATCTCTTCGCATCTTTGCACACTCCACATCTTTCTGCTCCGGTGCATCCTGAGAGGCGACTGCCAGTTGTGGATGTAACGTCGAACCACATACAGGACAAGGATTGCCTTCTTGCAAATCTTTCGCAAGAATTCCTGCCTGCTCTTCAAAAAAACGTTGATAGAACTTCTCATATTCTGCCGATGCTTCCTGACAGGATTTCAATAAACTTTCCAATCTTCCGGCTGCATTTTCTCTCTTCTGCTCCAACTTCTTCCATTGTGCATAATGCGGAAGCCAGTCTGTCAGACGAATCATTTTTTCCTGTAATTTCGGCATACGTTCTTCCCACATACTTTTCGCCCGTTCATATGCTTGTTTTAACTGCTGTTCCGGCTCCACATGTGTTGTCAGCCACTCCCTTAGCTTTTCTGCTTCCTGCTCTGCCTGTTGTAAATCTTTCTTGACAGTTCTCCATGCAGTTTCCAATACAGCTACCTTTTCCGCTCTCTTTCCCGCATCCAACTGTACTTTCATTTCTTCGATTTGGAGTTTGTCCGCATCCAGTTTTTCTTTCTCACCCTTTGCCTGTTCCAACGCCAAGAACAATCGATTTACTTCTTCTTGCTGTTGAACCTTCAAACGCAATTTTTCAGACTCTTTCTCCAGTTCTGATACCTGAATCTCTGCCTCTTTCTCCCATACTTTTCCAGTATCAATGAGCTGACCTAGAAGTTCCAGCACCGCTTCCATCGAAGGCATTTCCAAAGAGCATAGCTGTTCCCACGCGCTCTGATACGTGTCCCATAACGCTTCATCAACCCCGGCATTTTCACACAATACTACAGGTTCTGTCAAGCCTCTTTGGGGAATTTCTATCCTCTCCATCTCCCGCAGACAATCTTTTCGATTATCCTCCAGCTGAGTATATAACTTCTTTGCTTCTTCCTTCAAAACCTGCTGCACCATCCAGTAATACCGGGTCTGAAAAATGTGCGAAAAAATCTTCTTCCGTTCCTTCGATTCCGCATGAAGCAGTTTTAAAAAATCTCCCTGTGCAATCATCGAAATCTGGGTAAACTGATTTACATCCAGACCAATGATCTCTTCTATTTTCTTATCCACTTCTCGTTTCTTTCCGCGGAATTCTTTCCCATCAGGCATAAGCAACGACACTTTGGATGATTCTTTCACAACCCCCAGCGTTCCATCTGCCTTTTTTCGTTTTCCTGCACGATAATATTCCGGGTTGCGCTGTACAATGTAACGCTCTCCCCGATAAGAAAATTCATATTCAACATAAGTGGCAGCATCTTCTTCTGCATATTGGCTTCGCATCATACTGCCATCTCGTCTTCCACCGCTCGTCTTATCATAAAGTGCATACGTAATTGCATCAAAAATTGTTGTTTTTCCTGCCCCGGTATCACCTGTGATTAGAAATAGTCCTTTATCCAATTTTGAAAAATCAATCTCTTCATACCTAGCATAAGAGCCAAATGCTGACATCGTTAATTTTATTGGTCTCACTGATTTTCCATTCCTTTCACTTGTTCCATTACATTTTCCACAATTTTCTGTTCCTCTTCTGTCAGTTCATTTCCCTGGATTTCTTTATAGAAGTCTGCAAATATTGACAATGGATCTGCAAATACTTCCTCATCATCCATTTCTGCCAACAGCTGTCTTGTCCTTCGATTATCAATCCTCACTTCCAGAATATGGGAGTATATGCGCTCCAACTGCTCTTTCGGTTTATATGGCTCCACATCATCCGTCAACGTAATACTCACATAATCTTCCTTTTCCTGAGGATTAGCCGACTCAAGGATCTCTTTTAGTTTTCCACACACCCGGCGCACATCCCGAAGCGGATGCAACGGATACTTTTCAACTTGCACCGCCGTACCTTTTTCCCCTAGCGTTACAACGTGCAGAGCCTTCTCCTGTTTTTCCTCACTAACAGAATATTTCAGAAGTGTTCCACAATAGCGTACATGTTCAGCACCGACTTTCTGCGCCCCATGTAAATGTCCCAGCGCTGCATAATCAAACTGCTGAATGACTCTACTTTCAATCTTGTCGATCCCCCCCACAGAAAACACTTCGGAATCGCATGTTTCCGGTTCCTGACTGCTGCCTGCATAAAACTGATGCGTCACCAGAACATTTCTTTCTTCCCAGTTCACAGCTTCTCTCTGAATCAACTTCTCCACCGCCGCCTGATAGCTCTCCGGCAGCTTTCCATCAAATTTTCCCCTCACATATCCCGGTTTCAAAAACGGCAGCAAATAGAAATGCACCTTACCATAGATATCTTCTAAGGTCACACATTGCAGATGATCTTCTGCCACTTCCGGCACATTCCCAGCAATATAAATCTGCTGTGTCCCCAATATCCGACTGGCATAATCCAACCGTTGTGCGGAATCATGGTTACCTGCGATGATCAGAACCGGAATTTTAGGTTCAATCCTCGACAATTTCGTAAGAAATTCATCAAAAACTGTAACCGCCTCCCCTGACGGCACAGATTTATCATATATATCTCCCGCAATTACAATTGCATCTGGGTGCAATTCTTTTGCATAATCCACAACTTCCTGTAAAATATATTCTTGATCTGTCTTTAGATTATAATTGTGCAGCTGCTTTCCGATATGTAAATCTGATAAATGAAAAAATCTCATAATAACACCATTCCTCGGTAGCGATTTAGGCATGCGAAAATTTCCTGCGTTCTTGGCATTGCCAGATTTGCCACACTGGAACGATTTTCACACAATCCTGCCAGACCATCCTTCTCTATTTTCTCGATCAGTTTTTTGACCACATCCTGCACTGTCATCCGTCCATTGAAAAGGTGTCTCTCTGCATAACACACACAATAACCGAGGGAACTTACCTGTTCACTGTCGGTCAGTTGCTCCATATACCGAAAATCAATCGTCTCTCGGTTAATCTGTACCGCTTCTCGTCCAAGTGTCTTCATCTTGATTCTATCATTTCCACGGAATCCTCTGCTCTGCTTCGGACAGCGCTCAAATATCGGTTCTTCCATCGGTTCTTCCAGACCGCTGAGCGCAGGAAAATTCTCCGCTTCTTTTTTGGCAATTGCCGTGATTTCTTTTGGTATATATTTATCCATCTGCACAATTGTGTCTGCAATGTGGAAATATGCTCCTGAACTTCCGGCTACGATTACCGTAGAAACATCATAGCATTCATACAATTCTCGAATCCGGTCGATAAATGGTGTAATTGGCTCCATTTCCCGATGAATCACTCTCTGCATCAGTTCATCGCGAATCATAAAATTTGTCGCACTGGTATCCTCATCAATCAGAAGTGTCCCCGCTCCCGCTTCCATGCTCTCAATCACATTTGCGGCCTGTGACGTACTTCCGCTGGCATCTTCTGTGTAGAATCCCCTTGTCTCTTTTCCATTCGGCAAATCATTAATAAACATGGAAATATCCGTCTTCTTAATGCTTCTTCCATCCTCCGCACGAATCTTCATTGCAGTTGCATCCGTGATGACATATTCTCTTCCATCGCCAGAAACATGATTGTACACTCCTAATTCCAACGCCTTTAACAGTGTAGACTTTCCATGATAACCGCCCCCTACGATCAGCGTAATTCCTTTACGGATTCCCATACCTTTCAGCATACCTTTATGCGGCAGTTCCAGTGTTACTTCCATTTCCTTCGGCGAAGCAAATGCTACTGCCCCTCTCATCGGACGAGCAGATACGCCTGACTCTCTCGGAAGAACAGCTCCATTTGCCACAAACGCCACAAGTCCCTGTTCTTTCAGCTGTTCCCTGATATACTCCTGATCTTCTGCCAGTTCAATGACCTCTCGAATATGTTTCTTATCTGCATTATTATAATACAATGACCTCTTCACACATTCAGGAAGAAATTCAAACAATATCTTCTCCAGTTCTCGCGCATTGATTGTTCTTCCATTTGCCGGAAAACCGATTTCCATCCGCATCACTATATCTCCGCTTGCCATATCGATCTGACATGCTGTTCTCTCCAACACTTCCTGTCCACAGCGGCTGACTGAAATCAGACCACTCTTTCCGGATCCTTTTGCCTTGAACGCAAACTTCTCCACAACACGGCCAAACTGCCTTGTCAGATCATCCTGTAATGCAATTCTCTGATAGTTCCTGCTGAATAATTCTTTTGGAAATCCTGCGCCGCTCCCCTTCACATGAACACTGACTTTTGACGGAGAGGCAAACGGGTCTCCCTGCACATGGTCAATAGACAGCACATATCCTGGGAACTGATACATCCCTTTTGTATCCTTATAAGCCGGATAACTTTTGTGATCGATTCGTTTTAATAAATTTCTTAATTCTGTTGATGTCTGTATCATTCTATAGCCTCTCCTTTTTATATGAAATCCTTTCATCATTTTATCATGTTCAAAAACTAAAGTCACGCTTAGACCTCTTAAAAAGAGTCACCACATTAGTAAAACCGCCCGGTGCGTTTCACGCACAGGCGGCTTATGATCTATTTTATATAATGAAACTCTATACCTCAAAAATCAAATCTCCATATGAAGGCATTGGCCATACTTCTTTATCCACGATCATCTCCAGCTTATCTACCGGTTTTCGAAGTGCATCCATTTCCGGAATAACATCCGTATAATAAAATCTTGCCTGTTCCGGGCCTGCCTCCATTACAGACGCTGTTTCTGTTACTGTTTCTAACTTGCGAAGTGCATCTCTTGTCTCTTTTAAAAGCGCGGATACTTCTTTTAAAATTTCACTCTGTACTTCCACGTCAGCGCCCGCATCTCTCACTGCAACAACCGTATCTGCCAAGGTTTTCGTATATCCAATAAACGCTGGAATAAACTGTTTGCTTGCCATATCGATCATTGTACGTGCTTCGATATTAATCGCCTTTGCATAAGCTTCATACTGAATCTCTGCACGAGATTCCAATTCTGCTTTTGTAAAGACATTGAATCGTTCAAACAGTGCAATCGCCTTATCTGTTACAATTGCCGGAATGGCATCTACCATAGATTTGATATTCGGCAGCCCGCGGCGTTCCGCCTCTTTGACCCACTCTTCAGAATAGCCATTGCCATTGAAAACAATTCTCTGATTCTCAATTGCGTATTCTTTGATCAGATCATGTACCGCTTTATCAAAATCTTCTGCCTGCTCCAGAACATCGCAGGTATCGGCAAATGCTTCTGCCACGATAGTATTCAAAACAATATTGGAATTTGCGATGGAATCTCGTGAACCTACCATACGAAATTCGAATTTATTTCCTGTGAATGCAAACGGGGACGTTCTATTCCGGTCTGTTGCATCTTTATACAAGTCAGGAAGTGTTGTTACTCCGGTACGAAGTGTTCCTCCCTTTAGACTATGGGTTGCCGCACCTGTACTTACCAACTGTTCTAATACATCTCCAAGCTGTTCACCCAAAAATACAGAAATGATTGCCGGCGGTGCCTCATTTGCACCGAGACGATGGTCATTTCCCGGATCTGCTGCCGACTCTCGAAGAAGATCTGAATATTTATTCACTGCTTTCAAAATGCAGGTCAGTACCAGAAGAAACTGCGTATTCTCATGAGGTGTTTTTCCTGGCTCCAACATATTGATTCCGTCATCAGTGATCAAAGACCAGTTATTGTGCTTTCCTGAACCGTTGACCCCCGCAAACGGTTTTTCGTGCAGCAGACATTTCATCCCATGCTGACCGGCTACTCGTTTTAACGTCTGCATTACAATCTGATTATGGTCTACGGCAATGTTTGCCTTTGCATAAATCGGTGCCAGTTCATGCTGCGCCGGGGCGACCTCATTGTGCTGTGTCTTGGAAGATACGCCTACCTTCCACAGTTCAATATTGACATCACGCATAAACGAGGCAATTCTCTGTCGGATGGTTCCAAAATAATGATCATCTAGTTCCTGTCCTTTTGGCGGCATTGCACCAAACAGTGTACGTCCAGTATAAATCAAATCCTTTCGCTGCAGAAACTTTTCTGCATTCACAAGGAAATATTCCTGTTCCGCCCCTACAGACGGAGTTACCTTTCTTGACGTTTTATTTCCAAATAAGCGTAGAAGCCTCATAGACTGTGTATCGATTGCTTCCATAGAACGAAGAAGCGGTGTTTTCTGGTCTAATGCCTCTCCTGTATAAGAGCAGAATGCTGTTGGAATGCAAAGCGTTGCACCTGCTGCATCCTGTCTTACAAATGCCGGAGATGTACAATCCCATGCTGTATAGCCGCGTGCTTCAAACGTAGCCCGCAGCCCGCCTGATGGAAAAGAGGATGCATCCGGCTCTCCCTTGATCAACTCTTTTCCCGAAAAGCTCATCAAAACCTTACCGCTCGCCATTGGCGCCGAAATAAAGGAGTCATGTTTTTCAGCAGTCACGCCTGTCAGCGGCAAAAACCAATGTGTATAGTGTGTAGCACCTTTCTCAATTGCCCACTCTTTCATCTCATGAGCAATAACATCTGCCGTTTCCAGATCCAGTTCTTTTCCCTCTTCAATCGTTTTCTTCAAATTTTTATATACTTTATTCGGCAGACGTTCCTGCATTACTGTATCGTTAAATACATTTTCCCCGAAAATTTCTGCTACGTTGATTTTTTCTGAACTCATATGGATTCCTCGCTTTTCTCTCTCTCCGCTTTTGTATCAATCAGAAAAGGGAGCCTCGAAAAGTACCGAAGCTCCCCTCGTTTCACGTTAAGAGTATACTCCACTCTTTCACAAATTGCAAGAAAAAAGCGGAGCAGGCATAGCGCCTCATTCCGCTTTTTTTCTAATAAAATCTTATCAGTTCACTAATAATTCGCCGTCTGTTTTCAGACTCTTCCGCTCAATTTATCCTATCACCGCTTCATCGGCTTATTTCTCAGGCTTTTCCAACAGAACCAAACAGTTCCATTTTCTCTTTTACAGTTTCTTTGATCGCTTCGTAACCAGGTTTAAGAAGTTTACGTGGATCATATCCCTTTCCTTCCAAATCCTTGCCTTCTTCTACATACTTGCGTGTTGCAGCTGCAAAGGAGAGCTGACACTCTGTATTTACATTGATCTTAGCTACTCCAAGATCAATTGCTTTCTTGATCATATCTTCCGGGATTCCTGTACCACCATGAAGTACCAGTGGCATTTCTCCTGTCAACTGCTGAATCGCATCCAGTGTCTCAAAACTCAGTCCTTCCCAGTTCGCAGGATATTTTCCGTGGATGTTACCGATTCCTGCTGCCAGAAAATCGATACCAAGATCTGCGATCATCTTACACTCCTGAGGATCCGCACATTCACCTTTTCCAACAACTCCATCTTCTTCTCCACCGATAGAACCAACTTCTGCTTCCAGAGACATTCCATGTTCTGCTACGATTTTTACAAGTTCTTTTGTCTTAGCAACATTCTCTTCGATCGGATAATGAGAACCGTCAAACATAATGGAGGAGAATCCTGCCTCCACACACTTTATACAGCCATCGTAGCTGCCATGATCAAGATGAAGTGCAACCGGAACTGTAGTTCCAAGTTCTTCCATCATACCGTTCACCATACCTACGACTGTCTTATATCCCGTCATGTACTTACCTGCACCCTCAGATACTCCAAGAATAACCGGGGACTTGCACTCTTCCGCCATCTCAAGAATTGCTTTTGTCCACTCAAGATTATTGATATTGAACTGTCCTACTGCATAGTGTCCTGCTTTTGCTTTCTGAAGCATCTCTTTTGCTGATACCAACATAATACTTTCCTCCAATTCTTTAACTCGCCTTTTATCTGCGAGAAGATATGTTTTATAATCTTTTTTCATTATATCCCATTAAAGAAAAAAACACAATCCAAAATCTCAGAAAGTATACGTTCCTGGGTCAAACGAAAAAGGCAGATTGTTTTCACAACCCGCCCCTTCCTCAATTTTTATGCCTCGTCGATCGCTTTTCCGATATCATTACGCATATATTTGTTCTCAAACTGTACCCATTCCGTTGCTGCATAGGCATTTGCCCGTGCTTCCTTCAAGTCTTTTCCTTTGGCTGTCACACCCAATACACGTCCACCGTTCGTAACAATCTGTCCACTGTCAAACTTGGTTCCGGCATGAAAGCAGTAATATCCGTCCTGTTTCTTAAACTCCTCCAGACCGTAAATCGGAAATCCTTTCTCATATGACACCGGATATCCTTCAGATGCCAACACCACACAAACTGCAGCATTATCCTCAAACTGCAGATCAATCTGATCAAGCGTGCCGTCGATACAGGCTTCTGCTACCTCAATCAAATCATTTTTCATTCTCGGAAGTACAACCTGAGCTTCCGGATCCCCAAAACGTGCATTATATTCCAACACTTTCGGTCCATCTTCGGTTAACATCAGCCCAAAGAAGATAATCCCTTTGAATTCTCTTCCTTCCGCCGCCATCGCATCAACCGTCGCCTGATAGATATATTTATTACAGAACTCTTCTACTTCTTTTGTATAAAACGGACTTGGAGAAAATGTTCCCATTCCTCCCGTATTCAAACCGGTATCTCCATCCCCTGCTCGTTTATGATCCTGTGCTGAAGTCATTGTCTTAATTGTCTTTCCATCCACAAATGACAATACGGACACTTCACGTCCTGTCATAAATTCTTCGATCACCATTTCATTTCCGGCGCTTCCAAATTTCTTATCCAGCATAATTTCTTTTACACCGGCCTTGGCTTCTTCCAGATTCTGGCAGATCAATACACCTTTTCCGAGCGCCAGTCCGTCTGCTTTCAATACAATTGGGAACTTTACATGTTCCAGATAAGCAATTGCCGCATCTGAATCTGTAAAATTCTCATATCCAGCCGTTGGAATGTTATACTTTTTCATCAAATCCTTTGAAAATGCTTTGGATCCTTCCAAAATTGCCGCATTCTTTCTTGGTCCAAACGTACGGATCCCAGCTGCTTCCATCTCATCTACAAGACCACCCACCAGCGGATCATCCATTCCAACAATCACCAGATCAATTGCTGTGTCCTTTGCAAATGTAACCAATTTATCAAATTCCATAGCTCCAATTGCTACACATTCCGCAAACTCTGCAATTCCAGCATTTCCCGGTGCACAGTACATCTTCTCCACTTTCGGACTTTTTGCAACGCTTGCCGCGATCGCATGCTCTCTTCCGCCGCTTCCTACGATTAATACTTTCATGACTGTCTCCTTTTTTCTATAATATAGCAATATCTATACTTTCCTCTTTTGGTATCGCCTTACTTACCTGTTCCATCTGAAATCACAGTTTTGCCATTGACTACCGCCACTTTCCCATTTGCGATCAAATCAATTGCACGTGGAAGAATCTTCCATTCCGCCTGCTCCATCACTCGCCGCTGCAATACTTCCGGAGTATCCCCCTGTTCTACTTCCACCGCTTTCTGCAGAAGTATCGGTCCTGTATCTGTTCCCTCATCAACAAAATGCACTGTTGCACCTGCCACTTTCACTCCACGGGCAAGTGCAGCCTCATGTACCTTCAATCCATAATATCCCGTTCCGCAAAAAGACGGGATCAGAGATGGATGAACATTGATCATATGATTTCTGTATGCCGCAATCATTGCAGGTGGAATCACTACAAGGAATCCAGCCAGAACAATCAGATCCGGTTTGTATGCATTCACCGCTTCTAACAATTTTTCGTTGAAGCTCTCCCGACAGTCAAAATCTTTGGGAGAGATACACTTTGCCGAAATCTCGTGCAGTTTTGCACGTTCCAACGCATATGCATTCCGGTTGTTACTGATAACCCCTACAATTTCTGTATTCGTGACAGCTCCGCTCTCTACTGCATCAATGATCGCCTGCAGATTGGTTCCACCGCCCGATACCATAACAACGACTCTTAACATAAAGTAACTCCTTTTTCTCCGCCTTTGATATGTCCCACTACATACGGAGTATCTCCCGCCTCACGAATTGCTTCCATGGTCTTATCCACATCAGCCGGATCTACTGCTACAATCATGCCAAGCCCCATATTATAAGTGTTATACATCATCTGCTCTTCTATATTTCCTGTCTTTGCAAGAAGTCCAAAAATCGGCAGTACCGGATAACTGTCCTTTTCTACCACTGCATGAACACCATCACAGAGCATTCTCGGAATATTTTCATAGAAACCACCTCCGGTAATATGACTGCATGCTTTCACTGTCACACCTGCCTGTTTAACATTCTTCAATGCTTTTACATAGATTCTGGTTGGAGCTAAAAGCGCTTCTCCCAAAGTTGTTCCTAATTCTTCATAATATGTATCCAGAGATTCCTTCGTCATCTCAAATACTTTCCGAACCAGAGAAAATCCATTACTGTGTACCCCGGAGGACGCCATTCCAATCAGCACATCTCCATCCTTCAGATCCTCACCTGTAATCATGTCTTTCTTATCACAGACACCTACTGCAAATCCTGCAAGATCGTAATCGTCTTCCGGCATCAGCCCCGGATGCTCTGCTGTTTCTCCACCGATCAAAGCAGCCTCCGACTGAAGGCAGCCTTCTGCCACACCGCTTACGATAGATGCGATTTTCTCTGGATAATTCTTACCACAGGCAATGTAATCTAAGAAAAATAGCGGTTCTCCTCCTGCACATGCGATATCATTCACACACATTGCAACTGCATCAATTCCAATTGTATCATGCTTGTCCATAATCATCGCAAGCTTTACCTTCGTTCCACATCCGTCTGTACCAGACAACAATACCGGCTCTTCCATCTCTTTGATCTTCGCCAGAGAAAATGCTCCGGAAAATCCACCAAGCCCGCCAAGCACCTCTTCTCGCATGGTCTTTTTTACATGCTCTTTCATCAATTCTACCGACTGATATCCTGCCTCAATATCCACACCTGAAGTCTTATAATCCATCCCCATCTTTTTTCTCCTTTTATTGAAATGTGAAAAGGGCTCCTTATTGAAGCCCTTCTATATTCTATCTTAGTATTCTTCGTAGCCAACTTCATCAAGTCGTGCTGCCTTTGCCTGTACTGTTTCTTTCATCTCCTCGCTATGATCTTTCAACTGTGCCAAAAGATTTTCATCAGAAACTGCCAGAATCTTTAATGCTACAAGTGCTGCATTCATCCCACCATCAATCGCAACTGTTGCAACCGGAACTCCTGGCGGCATCTGCATAATAGAGAACACTGCGTCCATACCGTCAAGCTTACTTCCTGAAAGCGGAACACCAACAACTGGCATTGGGAACAATGCTGCACACATTCCCGGCAGATGCGCTGCCATACCTGCGCCTGCAATAATCACTTTGACTCCTCTGTCTTCTGCACCTTTAGCCCATTCAAAGAACACATCCGGCTCACGATGTGCAGAGATAATTGTCATCTCATAATCAATTCCAAACTTTTCAAGTGTCTTTGCAGCCTTACTCATCACCTTCAGATCAGAGTCACTGCCCATTACAATTCCTACTCTTGGCATTCTGTATCCACCTTTCTCTACATATATACTATTCTGGCTTCATTTCATTAACTTCTGTGTCTTCATCCAGAGGGATATTAAGTACCTCTGTTCCGGGAAGAACGAATCTTCCGTCTTTCAATAGTATAATCTGTTTTTCGTCTTTTGTTAATACACTTATTTCTTCTAACTCTTCATAAGGTATGGTTATATCTGTATGGCACTGAAAATAGGCTTTTGACACATCTTCCTTACGCAGGAGTGAACAGGAATTGTCCTTAGCCACAATTTCTTTTCCATTCGGATTGTACACCCGGATATCTTCACTCCAGCTGTAACATGTATCCCCCACTGCAAAATGTGGTCCTGTTTTCTCAGCAATTAGAATCGGCATTTTATCTTCAATCTGATATTTTTTTGCTACAACATATGCTGTCGTATTTGTTCCGATCGCAAACTCTCCCAGCGGAAGTGTCTCGTGATTGTGAAGTACATTATCATAAATATACTTTCGTCCATCTTCTTCATTTTCAAAATTACCACAACGGTAGTCTGCAATCATGCCATCCTTAAATGTAATTTCCAAATCCCGATACTGAAGCTCATTCAGATATACTCTGCTCACATGAAGGATTCCATTTGTTCCTTCCAGTACCGGAGATGTAAACACCTCACCCACCGGGATATTAACATCTGCTACACAGTTTTCAAAGATAGTTTCCTTTTCCGGATCATTTAATTTCCATAGCTTTACTTTCAAATCGGTTCGATTCTCACCTTTTCCAAGAACATGCACATATTCTCCTTGGTCCAATGCATCAATCAATGTCTGCTGTACTTTCTCATATAACTTTGCATCCAATGTATTGATCCGAATGACTTCATCAAAAATCTCAGAATATTGGTTTCCAATTTCCGGCACCGGATAGGCGACAATGGTAAAACTACGTTCTTCTCCCTTGATATACTGATTGGTAATCTGCCCAGATTTACTATCATACTGTAAAATAAGCCCCTGCTGTAACTCCGTATAAGAAAGCGCCTCCTCATGCACTTCCGGTGAAAATGGCTTTTCCCCAAATGTTTCTATCACTGCCGGACCTGCGAACTGAGCCGCCTGCTCCTTATGCTTCTCATACACATTTTTTAATACATCCAGCTTCCGCTCTACATAACGCTTATCTAAAAACAACGCCTGATCGGAACGATGATCATACTCATACTGCTTATTTGGAATTGCACCATAATATCCAATCCGAATCTGCTCTTTTCTTGTGATCACACTGGAAGCTGCACGGTAAATCACCGGCTGAAGTCCCATTTTTTCAAAATTGCAAATTGCACGGCGAACAACACGCTCAAACCCAAGGCAGTAACGAATATTTACTACGGATTTCTTCGACAAATCCTTTCCTGTATTAATAAAGCCAATCCGATATCCCTCTGTATAGACATCTGCCATTTTCTGAATAGTTTCTTCCGAAAGAGATGCCAGATGCCTTGCAGTTCTCAGTTCATTTTCTGTAATATACTCCCCGAATGCATAAAGATATCTCTCATCTTTCAGATTCTCATGCAGAATTAGATTTGTTGCAAATGAACGATCCGGATACAACTGTTCTTCTATCCGGTCTGCCAGAAATACATCGCAATAATCACTTGCATACCAGTAAAGAATCTCTTTTAATGTCTTATATTCTGGAACCTGCTCTTCAAAACAATTGTACACTTCAATCAGCAGTTCATTCAAAATCGTCAGATAATCCATCCGATTTTCAAACGCATAGCCCACTCCGCCATGCAATTCTGCATAAAGCATACTTAAGATTTGTCCAAGTTCCTTTCCGAACACACTACACGCATACACGGGAGATGCATAACTTTTTTCATACTGCTCAGGAAGAAGATCTACATAAAGCCGACGGTTATACTCCTGCATTTCCATCAGACTTAATTTCCACCAACTTCCTTCTTCCACTTTTCTTCGCACAGCCTCCAGTTCCAGTAAAAATAGCGCGCATTCTTGAAAATATGGTTGAAACGCTTCTCCCACCGTACTCTCTGTCACAATTCTTCGCATCCGTTCAATCGTAAGTTCATGACGTTCCACACAAGCCGTATTGCGTTCCTCTTGCCATATACTTTCATGTTCTGCATTCTGCTGTCTATTTTCAGTCATTTAAAAAGTCCTCCAAAAAATATAACAATAAGTTCCAATAACATCACAATATTTGCGGCCACTCCTATCTTGCAAGTAATGTAATTCCTCTCCCGTTCGCGAAACCCTTTCAGCGCCGCTCGAATTCCAAGACTTGCAAGAACCATGGAAAGTATCCCCATGCCTCCTACAAATCCCAGTGTTTTCCCACGCATCATAAATGCAATCATAATAGAAACAACGAGGAGGCAAAGCGCTATTATTGCCAGCCGACAGGAGTTTTTTCCCATAGTAGAATGCTTCAGTCGTGTCTGCCCGTACTTCCGGGCACTCCGCTTATTTATCTGCTTTTCATTCCCTTTCCTATTCCCCTTTTTTCTTCCGAACATCTTATTTTCTCCTATCTGTTTATCCTCGATATTCATATTTGTCGCAACTATTCTCTTGCATTCCCGTTCTTCAAGTTCCTGACATAAAACGACCTCTCTGCTTGGAAGCTATTTACGATTGACACCACGTGAATGCCTTTTCACCGAGTGCCTGCGAAAAGCCAAAAATATAAGATATCCCAGAACGCCTCCCAGTGTATTGAGCAAAATATCGTCTACATCAAAACTTCCCACTCTGGTTACAAGCTGAAACACTTCTACACCAAGGCTTAAACCAAAACTATAGACAAATGTTTTCCAGAATCCTCTATATCGACTCGCCATTGCAACTAAAAATCCATACGGCACAAAAATCAAAATATTTCCAAGTAAATTCGTATATACCGCAAATATTCCCAGCTCTTCACGATATGCAACAAATCGTTTTATTTCCTTAAATAATTCCAGATTATAGCGGTACTCTGTTGTTGTACCAACACGACCATACCACTCCGAAAAGCACAAAAAATATATCAGAAAAATAATATAAAATACAAACAATACTTTCCCAAGTATACGAAATCTTTTTTCCTTTTTTTTACTCAAACCAATGCTCCTTTGCACATCGTGCATATTTTCCGAAGTTCCACACTCATAACCGCTGCAGTTCTTCTATATCATGTGAAAACGCCTGTAATACAGGCGCTCACAGGCTGTGCCCACAAATCATATCTAATAGAACGATTCAGCCATATCGCTCAACTTAACTGTTTCGCTTTATGGCTGAATAACTGCTAAAATATAATTTCATTTCTGTTCTTCAGAAGACGTGCTCCATTGATAATCGTAATCACACCTGCTGCAATTCCCGCAACAATCATGACAATCCCAGCCACGAGATTCGCCGCACCTGATGATGTCATCGTCTTATATGCTTTTTCCATCCGAATCGCTCCTTTTTATTTCACACCGTACTGTTCATAATATGTGTCAATTGCTGCTTTTAATGTATCATCTATAATAATTTCACCATGATATCCCTGATTATAAAGGCATTCGACAACCTCTTCCATAGTCACAATTGCGGCTGTATCAAATCCATACAACTCTTTCACTTCATCCAGTGCACACTTTTTGCCGCCTTTTCCCACTTCCATACGGTTTAGAGATACCATCAGTCCTACAATATCCACATCTGCCGCACCTTTTACCTTCGGCACAGTCTCTTCCATCGACTTTCCAGATGTTGTCACATCCTCAATCATAATCACGCGGTCACCGTCTTGAAGCTTACTTCCAAGGAAACTGCCCTTGTCTGCGCCGTGATCTTTCTCTTCCTTACGATCAGAGCAATATCGTACTTCCTTTCCATATAATTCACTGTATGCCATCGCAGTTACAACGGCCAAAGGAATTCCCTTATATGCAGGCCCGAACAGCACATCAAAATCATCTCCATATGTATCATGAATTGCTTTTGCATAATATTCCCCCAGCCTCTTAAGCTGAGAACCGGTCACATAACCTCCTGCATTCATAAAGAAAGGAGATTTTCTTCCACTCTTCAATGTAAATTCTCCGAACTTAAGTACTTTACTCTCTACCATAAACTGTATAAACTCTTTTTTATAACTTTCCATTTTCATCCTCCGTCATTCAGATACTTTTATAATTTTACCATATCTAACTGCGCATTTCAATTAAGGGCACAGAAAAAGTCCTTTTTCATTTATGGTTACTATCGCATTTAATACTGATTTACATCTCTTTCCAATCATGTTGCGCTTTAACGTAGTTAAAAGACACAATGCGTATTTATGTAGAAACAAACGGAGTTTTATAAAAAACGACGCATCAAAGATAACTGATCTTTGATGCGTCCCAACTTCTCGAACCCTCTATCTATGTTCTATTTCAAACCCTCAATGCAAAATTCAGCACACTGCATCATTTCACAATTCCAATCATATCAACAACTCTTTCAAATCCCTGCTGCTTCATATAATTCTCAATGCCTTCTACAATCTTCATGCTCACCGCCGGATCATAGAAATTTGCCGTTCCAACAGACACTGCACTTGCACCGACAAGAAGCATTTCGATCGCATCTTCTGCTGTTGCAATCCCACCCATTCCAATAATCGGTACATCAACTGCATTCGCCGTCTCGTATACCATACGAACCGCAATCGGATGAATCGCCGGGCCCGATACACCGCCAGTCTTATTTGCCAAAACAAACGCTTTTCGATTGATATCCACCTTCATTCCGGTCAATGTGTTAATCAGGGAAATTGCATCCGCACCCCCCGCTTCCACTGCCTTTGCCATTTCGACAATACTTGTGACGTTCGGGCTTAGTTTCATGATCACCGGCTGCTTTGCATACTTCTTAACTGCCTTTGTGATTTCCTCTGCTGCTTTTGGATTCTGTCCAAAGGCAATCCCGCCTTCTTTGACATTTGGGCAAGAAATATTAATTTCCAGCAGATCCACATCCTCATTCGCCAGACGCTCGACTACTTCACAATAATCTTCTGTTGATTTTCCACAGACATTCACAATAATCTTTGTATCGTACTGTCTTAAAAACGGAATATCACGTTCACAAAACAAATCAATTCCCGGATTCTGCAGTCCCACCGCATTCATCATGCCTCCGTAAGTCTCTGCCACTCTCGGAGTTGGATTCCCTGCCCACGGAATATTTGCTACCCCTTTGGTTGTTACAGCGCCGAGTCGGTTCAAATTCACATAATCTGCGAATTCCGCACCGGAACCGAATGTACCAGAAGCAACTGTTACCGGATTGCTCCACTCTACTCCTGCAATATTTACCTTCATATTCATTACAGCTCCACCTCCGTCGACAAGAATACCGGACCGTCCTTGCAAACTCGCTTATTGTTCACATTACTGTGATGGTCTTTCTCTTTAGACTGACAAACACAGGCGAGACATGCACCGATTCCACACGCCATCCGTTCCTCCATAGAAATATAACACACAATACCGTTACTTTCTGCGTACTGCTTGATTGCACGCAGCATCGGAATCGGTCCACAGGCATAAATAATATCAGCCTCCAGCGCATGTTCTCGGATTGCATCCATCACATTTCCTTTCGTGCCAACACTTCCGTCTTCTGTGGAAATATATACTTCACCATTCTCTTCAAATTCTGTCTGCAAAAATGTCTCTGCATCACGATATCCCACAACAATCTGCTTTTTCTCACATTCTAACTGCTTCGCCAGCTCCAGAATCGGAGGCACACCGATTCCACCGCCCATAAGAAATGCTTTCTTTCCTTTTGCCATCTCCAGTGGAAAACCATTTCCAAGCGGCCCTAAAATATCAATTGTATCCCCAGCTTTCATCTTAGAAAACTGTTTTGTTCCAGTCGCTTCGCCAGTTACGCGGTAAACAACGCGAAGCTGCTTTTTCTCTTGATCGATTTCACAGAGGCTGATTGGTCTTGGAAGCAATTTACTTCCATCATTGGTATACATAGAAATGAACTGTCCAGGCACTGCCATCTCCGCAACTTCCTCTGTCTGAAGCCACATACTGTATATTCCATTCGCAAGTAACTCCTGCGATACAACTGTGGCGGTTTCCTTTCTCTTACAAGACATATCTTACATTCCTCTCCTCTATTTTATCTGCTCTCAAGTGCTCCACGGATATCCCCCACCATCGCTTCTACTGCCGCTCTGGAAGCATCTCCGAAGTTCTCAGCCCCAAACTTCGCATAAGCTTCCTGCTTGTAAGCCGCAATAATTCCACGGGAAGAATTTACAATTGCACCCAGTCCATCCTCATTAAAGAAATGCACCAAATCTTTGCCCTGTCCACCTTGTGCGCCATATCCCGGCACCAGAATATAGGACTTCGGCATTACTTTACGCAGCGCCTTTCCCATCTCTGGATAAGTGGCGCCGACAACTGCTCCGATATAGCTGTAAGAATCCCCCATGCACGCTTCTCCCCACTCGGCTACTTTCTCGCCAACCAGTTCATACAGCGGACGTCCATCAATCTGACGATCCTGGAATTCTCCGCTGGATGGGTTAGAAGTCTTCACAAGGATGAATAATCCCTTTTTCTCTTCCTGACACACTTTGACAAACGGATCCACACCATCAGAACCCAGATATGGATTTACAGTTGCAAAATCTTCATCAAACGGAACATACTCTTTGCTTCCGACTTTCACTTTACCAAGATGTCCTACTGCATAAGCAGCAGAAGTAGATCCAATATCACCTCGTTTGATGTCTCCGATTACCACCAGATCTTTTGACTTACAATAATCTACTGTTTTCTTAAACGCCATAAGTCCCGGTACTCCAAACTGTTCATACATGGCAATCTGCGGTTTTACAGCAGGAATCAGATCATAAGTCTTATCCACGATCTCCTTGTTGAACTGCCAGATAGCCTCTGCCGCTCCCTCCAGAGTCTCTCCATACTCAGCAAATGCTTTCTCCTGTACCTGTTCCGGCACATATGCAAGCATCGGATCCAGTCCTACTACAATCGGTGCTCCTGTCTTCTTGATCTTCTCCACAAGTTTGTTAATCATTTGTGTATCCTCCTGTATATATAATATTCACGCGAAAAAAGATCGGGGCATTCAAGCGAACTTGACCCCCGAATCTATTTCAACTTTGATTTCGCTTTGCGTAATCATTATATCATGTCTGAAAGACACACACAATCTTTTCTGAAATTCTTATCATTTCCTATACATGAAATTTCTTATACATCTCTTCACGGAATTCTTTCCACTTAAACAACAGAATTCCTACCAGAAACACAAAGCATACCGCAATTCCAATCAAGCTCGGAAGCTGTAATTGAACCACACCGAATATCAGAAGCAGCAGTGGCAGAACCAATCCATATATCGATGCCATAACCAGATATGACATATACTCTTTCGCAGACCATTTCTGCACAACTGCAACCACGATCATAAACAACAGAATCGCCATACTGACAATCGGCACAACAAAATCAACCGACCAGCCTCTCCACCCTGTCATCCAATCCCAGAGTATACTCACATTTGTCATAATCACAAGCTGCCACATGGCATTTTTCAAAAGATTATACCTCTTGAAAAATCCAATTGTTGATGCCAGCCACATACTGGCAACTCCACCTGCTGAGAAAAGAGTCCATCGAACTGTCGGCCGGTAACTAATATCCAAATCTATCATCAGTACCGTGGTAATAATGCATAAGAAGGTGAATATTTTGTATACCTTCATTTCCAGTTCTTTCGTTTCCTTTAACTCCGGATATTCTGCGCCTGCCTGCTCTGCTTCTATTCCCTGTTCTTTTAATATACGGAAAAAATTCCGCTGAATGTTATCCGTATCAAAACGAGATGTAAATCCAAGAGACAGCTTATCCCCAAAGGAACACATGCAAAGTTCCATCTTTGGTGTACTTGTATAAACACCAAATCGCTCAATATATGGCATATAATCTTCCGGCATAGAAACGGAACTCATATTAGAGAAAATTGCCGTTGTATTTTTCTCGGAAAACTTTGCACCCGCATGGATACAAAGGTTCTTCAATTCCGCCGGAGCGAACTTCAGTACCGGGTGCATTTCCAACGCAATCAGTTCGTTCATATGCTCTGCCATCTTCTTCTGTGTCAATTCTTCTGTGAAAAACTGTTTCGTCTCCGCCAGCACTTCTTCAAAAGAATCCATTCCGTTTCCAAATGTATGCCCAGGTTCAATCCAGTTAAAAAAATTCAGCATGGAGTCTGACGGGAAAAATTTTCTCAGATTCACCGGAACCATCAATTTGACTGGGTAGCGCTCATGTATCTTCGACATTTCCTCATGAATTGCCATCAGGTATACTGTGGTCAGAAATACCGTCATGGATACTCCCAGCTCTCTGGAACGTGCAAGTACCTGCTGCACTGAAAGGACACTCTCCCTTACCTGCATGGCACCATTGTCCTTTCTCGGCTTCTTAATTTGATAAGCCTTTGAATTCTTTACTCTCGGCTTTTTCGTATTCTTTGTATAATATTTTGCAAAGCTGTCATTTTCCTGGTCCTGTATCGTCACATCCTTCGAGAGCAGAGAAACACTTTCCAACCCCTCACTCTGATGTGCCAGATAGAGATAATTTTTCATCAGTTCCCGCAAAAATTCTGTTGCCCCTGTCCCATCTGTCAGAACATGGAACACCTCAAAATTAATCCTTTTCTTATAGTAAGTCACTTCAAACAACAACGATTTCTTATCCTTAATATAGATACGGCTGCAGGGCTCCTTGTACTCCTCTCTCACAATTGGATGAAGACTGCTTTTTTCCAGATAACTCCAGAACACACCTTTACGCACAACTGATAAAAAAACCGGATATGTCTCCACTGTGTCATCCAATGCCTGCTGTAAAAGCTCCGGCTTCACTGTCTCTTTTAATTCACAATAGAATCGGAAAACACGCGTATCATTCTTTGTACTTGCCGCTAAAAACAGCTTTGCCGCGTTGTCCAGTTTTCTCCAGTGTGCCCGTTTCTGTTTTGCCATGATTCCTCTCCTAAAAACTCATTGATATAATCCAGGCTTTCTTGCACATAGAAATGCCTGATCCCTAATGAAAAATATCCATGGAGTGCATCCTTTATCCGATGCATCTCCACCCGATTGCCAGCTTCTAAAAGCCTTCTTCCATATGCCTCTCCCTCATCCCGAAGAGGGTCATACTCCGCCGTCAAGATCAGTGTATCCGGCTGATTTTGTAAATCTTCTGCAAGATATGGTGCAAAATATGGATTCTGCTTATCCTTTTCACTTCCCGCATACAGAGAAATGTAATCCTGCATCTTTCCCGCAGTCAATAAATAGTCAGAACCATTTTCCTTCACTGACAGAAACGGAGAGTTCTCTGAATAATCGTTATACACTGCCGGATAAATCAAAATCTGCCGTTTTGGAAGAAATTCTCCTCTGTCTCTCGCCAGAAGTGATACTGCCGCCACCAGATTACCTCCTGCACTATCTCCGATCAGAGTGATATCATCTGGATTCATTCCCAATTCTTCGTGCCTTTTGTAAATTGCTTCTGCTGCTGCATAACAGTCATAAAGTCCTGCCGGGAACTTATTCTCTGGTGCCAGTCGGTACTCCACAGCCGCTACAACATTTCCCGTTGAAATTGCAAGTCTGGCACAGATACGCTCATAATTATCCACACAATCTGTCACCCATCCGCCTCCGTGAAACAACAACAAAAGCTTCGGGAATTCCAGTTCATTTTTCTCATATGCACTCTTCGTTTCCGCATCTGGAAAGAAAAGACGGATCGGCACTTTGTGTTCTCCGTTATATACATTAACATCCGCTGTCTTATAAAATATCTTCATCGGGTCTAGTCGTTTCAAGTCTGCCAGATGACGCGCCGCTTCCACTTCGATTCCGTCGAAGGAAAGTGCTTTTAATATTAGACGTGTTGCATGATTGATTGGCATAATAAACTCCATTTCTTAGTTTTTATATCACTATTTATCCTGATGATAGTTACCTTATCTTTCATTATGAAAATAAGATACTTCTCATTATAGACAAATTCAGGAGATTCAACAAGTATTAAAAAAAATTCAGGGGAGCCAGTGACTGATATACATCACCGGCTCCCCTATTTAGAACAATCTAAAAGCATTCTAGAATCTGAAAATCTCATTACTTTTCGGATTCTTTCCCGCATCACTGGTTGATAACAATGAACCTTGCAACGAGAACAAAGTGTTTTCGTGTCCATAAAAGAACATTTATTACTTCGTTCCATTACATAGGATATTAAGTCCTCTTATACTAACGCAGCACCAAGTGCCTTGCACGCATCAATCGCAGCCTGATCTGGCGTTTCATTACAAGTTACACTGTCGCATACCAGAACTGCGCCCTTTGATTTACATGTTTCTTCCCAATTACGCATCCATTCTCCATCTCCCCATCCATAAGATCCAAACAATGCGATATTCATTCCTTCCAACTTATCTTCACAAGCAGAAAACATTGGTGCAAATTCACTTTCTTCTAATTCCTCTGCTCCCATGGATGGACACCCAAATGCAACTGCATCATATTCTTTGATTCCATCTGTTGAAAATTCAGACGCTGTAAAACTAGAAACCTCAGCCCCCTTTTCTTTTGCACCTTCTACAACAGCTTCTGCCATTGCTTCTGTATTCCCTGTACCACTCCAAAATACAACTGCTATCTTTTTCATGCGATTCCTCCTAATCTTTTTTGTTTTGCAATCAATAAATATTCCTTTTATTTAAGTTAGTTTATACTAACCGCTTATTTTCGTCAATAGCGATTAGCGAGAATATTTCTCATTTCAGTAATCTAAATAATCTTTTTTATCTCTTTCTCTGTAAGAATTAGGAGTCATAAAACAGACACCGTACAGAATGATATGCTATACTCTTAAAGCTGTGACAAGTCGGTCATGTATCTGTATTCCCACGACTGCTGCCAGAACAGCCTTGATAATCGCAGTTGGAATAAACGGCAATACGCACGCAGCAATTGCAGTCCCTACGGAACTTTCCATCACAATGCAGTACATTGCCACTCCTATCACATAATTTGAAGCTGTTCCCAAAACCAAACAGAGCGTAAACATCCCCTTCTGCTTCCGAAGTTCCATTCCCTTTCCGATAATATATGCCATAAGAGGAAATGAGAGAAGAAATCCTCCGGTTGGTCCGAAAAGACTCTGCACTCCGCCCTTGAAACCAGTAAACACCGGAATGCCAACAGCTCCAAGAAGCAGGTAAACCCCCATCGATATTGCTCCCCTTTTCGAACCGAGAACAATACCTGCCAAAGTAACAGCAAATGTCTGCATCGTCATCGGAACCATCATCGGTAACGGAATTGAAATCTGCGCCAATATTGCGGTAATTGCCGTCATAGCTGCAATCCAACATGCATCTTGAATAGATATTTTTGATTTCTTCATGTATATACCCTCCTAACCATTTTGAAATAAACAACCTGAGTATATACACAAAGATGCTTATTGTCAACCATTTTCACTATAACAGTTAACAATAAGCATCTCTCATAATCTCTCTAATGTCATCGACCATATTGCATATTTCAACTTTCCTGAGCACACTTATTCCAAAAAAGTCTTTAATTCTTCCATAAATGTATTTACATCCTTAAATTCCCTGTATACAGAAGCAAATCTGACATAAGCAACCGGGTCCAGGTCTTTGAGCTTTTCCATAACAATCTCACCAATCATGCTGCTTGGAATCTCTTTCTCCTCACGGTTGACCACTTCCAGTTCAATATTATCCACTGTTTTCTTAATATCCTCTGCAGGCACCGGACGCTTATAGCATGCTCGCAATACCCCAGCTTCAATCTTCGAACGGTCAAACTGCTCCCTGTTATTGTCTTTTTTTATTACAATCAAAGGAATCGTCTCTACCTTTTCATAAGTAGTAAAGCGCTTACCACACTCATCGCAGGAACGTCTTCTACGAATCGAATTTTTATCTTCCGCCGGCCTGGAATCAATGACTCTTGTATCTGGATTTCCGCAATATGGACATTTCATATTTTTCCGCCTTTCTGTCTGCAACTTTTACTTTTCTTCTTTTACAGCCCTTTTCCCGCTGCATAGATATATCTAACTTGATTATACACAACGCCTCCTGTTTTTGCAAAATATTTTGTCATTTTCCCCGCAAATATTACTAACGTCTTTTCCAGAAAAACAAACATTTTTATATTTTATGCAAAAATTTTTCTTCCTGAATCTCCACAAGAATAATATCTGGTCCAATACACTTAATGCAGGCAAATGGAATGATATATTCACAGTCTGTTCCGAAAAATCCACAGATTTTCCCAGGGCCAGGAACAACAATTGCTTCGATCTTCCCGCTGCACGAATCAAACACAATATCTACTACACATCCTAGCCGTTTGCAGTCACATGTATTAATCACTTCTTTCTCCCGAAGTTCACAAAGCCTCATGTACGCCCTCCTTTCTACTTTGTTTCACCTAAATGTCATCCTCCTATTTTAACCTTCATTTCTTCTTTCAGCAGCAACACGATATGATTCTTATATATATAATATTACTTTTTACTACTTTCGTGCTTTTCCTCTTTTCATTTTTTCCAAAATCATTTACAATGATTACAGATTATCATTTGTTCATTATTATATAGAACTATAAGGAGTATACAAACCATGAACGAGACTATTTTATTATTCAATCCCCAAGATAAACACACACAGTTTAAAATTCAAAAAGCATTACTTCCCCTCAAAGTACGACTTCATATTATTTCCAAAGAACAATATAATCAGCCGCTTGGTGTGTTGGCCGGTCTCAAAGAACTTCAGCCAGCCGAAGGAATCTTTACCGGGAACGAACTTCCTGACACCATGTTTGTTTTTGCTTTTCTAAGCGATACGAAACTGAACCAAGTTCTGCAAGCACTTCGTAAGAGCGGTGCCGGTTCGTTTCCTTACAAAGCAATTCTGACATCTACCAATCAATTCTGGACAGCACACGAATGTTTTAAAGAAATCGCTGAAGAACACAGAACTATGAATTCATAAAAGATATTTTGACCTGAATATCATTATATAGTATAATAAAACCATCACAACTACCAACGAAATCTGGTATTAATAAAAAAGAAAAACAACCAAGGAGGAACACTTCATGAAACAACAGAGCAAATTATTAAAAGTAATATCTATCATCATGATCATCTTCGGAGCAATAGGCACCCTAGGCACTTTTGCAAGTGCATTTCTAGTGCAGACACTACTGCAGAATCCTGAAATACAGACAGCTTACGCAGCAGTAGGCGGTCCACAAATCAGCACTGCATATTACATTTTAACCATCTTTGTTGCAATTATGGAAGTCGTTGCCGGTATCACCGGTCTGATGTATCGTTCCAAGAAGTCTGTGCTGTTCGTCGGTATAATTTGGATCGCACTGCTTCTCGTAAATTTGATCTGGGGCGTTGTAATCACAGGTTTCCAGATTACCATTATACTTTCACTTATATTTCCAGTATTATACTTCTGGGGATGGTACCAATCAAACTAAGCTCATCAAAAAAGGGGCAGATGTTTTAACGCTTGAACTTTTCATCCGTTAAAACATCTGCCCCTTTTTTCATTTTTAAATCTCCACTTCAGATGCCCTTTTCTGAATCACAAGCAGTCCTGTACGAAGCAGTACCGGTCGAAGCACATTGTACAAAATCGCCACAAGAATCGTAGATATGACCGCATTAACAAATGTTGTTGCCGCACTCCACTTTGCAAGCACTTCAGCCATCTCCTGTGGCTGTCCCAAAATATACTGTTTATAAAAATATCCGACCAAAGGATCTGCCACTACATTAAATCCAAGCCCTGCAACAGAAGCAATCACACTCCATCGAAAAATGTATTTCTTATCCGTACTTTCATTGATTTTCGCAAACCGATGTGCCACCAGCCCCACGATCAAACCGATACAGAACTTTAGCACAAAAGTTTTCGGCGCTCCCACAATATACACCGGATCCAGAATATCTGCAATCGTCATCCCTATTGCTCCTGCCAGACCTCCATATCCTCCCCCCAGAAGTAAAGCTGCCAAAACGCAAAACGCATTGCCGATGTGTAATGATGTTGCATCTCCCCCCGGCATCGGAATCTTAATCTGTAAAAACGTAAACGAAACAAAACAAAGTGCTGCAAGCAACGCCGTCTGTGCCAATTTAATTACTGTCTCTTTTCTCTTCTTCATAATGCTCCTTCTTTCTGAATTGATATTGCTTGATACAATATACAGCATTCACAATTTCACTGTGTCTGCTGAACATTCATGTTTTTATTTTTGTATTATCCTATCACCAAAGTGGATTTGTTTAAATGTCCAGTTATCTTTTTTTTGACCAGTCCACTTTATAATTTTCATTGCAATTTCGTCGCTTAACAATTTATTTTTAATTCTTCTTGCTATATAAGAATATATGTTGTAATATACACATATACTCAATGTAGTTTTAAAAACTATATGTTGCTTTTTCAATATTATCAAGATTCATTCGGGAGGCGTTATCATGAAACAACACATCAAAGATCCAGGCAGCGCAATTACACATTTTATCGGAATGTTGATGGCGATTTTCGCTGCAGTTCCATTATTAATTAAAGCAGCTCACGAATCAGGGCATATTTATATCATTTCTCTTGCAATTTACTCTGCAAGTCTGATTCTTTTATATGCAGCAAGTACGATTTATCACACATTTGATAAATCAGAAAAAATAAACACGATCCTGAAGAAGATCGACCACATGATGATTTCCGTATTAATTGCCGGAAGTTATACACCGATTTGCTTGCTTGTACTGGATAGACAGACAGGAATTCCTCTTTTGATTCTTGTTTGGGGAATTGCAATTGCCGGCATCTTAATCAAAGCATTCTGGGTATATTGTCCAAAGTGGGTCTCTTCTGTACTCTACATCGGTATGGGATGGACCTGTGTACTGGCATTTACCCAGCTTCTGAATAACTTGTCACCCGAAGCTTTTGCATGGTTGTTAGCAGGAGGTATTATTTATACCGTAGGTGGTATTATTTATGCACTAAAGCTACCGCTTTTCAACAACAAGCATAAAAGTTTCGGAAGTCACGAGATTTTCCACCTATTTGTTATGGGCGGCAGCGCATGCCACTTTATTGTGATGTATGCCTATCTGCTACCATAATGTTACTTTTAAAATAAACTGCTAAAAAGCAATGCAGCCACCACCGGTGGCTGCATTTTTTATCAATTTCTTTATTTTGATGACTCCACATAGAGGTAATTCAACTCTCGAATTTTTCTATCCAGACCATGCTCAATGATATACTCTGCAACAGAACGCGGAACATGCTGTTGCCACTCCTTATCTTCTGTTATCAGTTCTCGGATTATTTTACCGGTAACTCCCATTTCCTCTGAATTCCTTCGCCATAGCACTTCCGTCTTCAACCCCTGACTTTGCAGGATTCTGTACTTTTCCTCATCCCACGGTGTACAAAGACTCATATAATACGTTGCCTCTTTTGGTGCATACTGGGTAATCAAATCCGGCTGACTGATTGGAAATGGAATAATCTCAAATTCTTTCCGCTTCACCCCAAAATCCCGTAATGCCCCCTGAATCATTTCCATCCGTTCAAAATAAGTCAACGGATTCTCTCTCTTTGTCACGCCATTGACATCCAACGGTGAGGTTGCCGCATACGCAACGATATCCGGATGGGTAATACCGATATACAGCTTATTACAACGCATCTTCGCTGCAAGCACACCTTCCATATGTTTTAAATGAAAAATCTGATATCTTCCAAAAATAACCCCTGCTTCTACCATAATCCTAACTCCTTTCAGAAATTCTCTTTTATCACACCCCAATATTCCATCAATCTATCAACTGTATATGCTGCATTCGCCGGACTGGTTGAGGGTAATCCGATAATGCGCCTTCCAGTCACTTTCAAACTATATTTCTCATATAGCTTCTTTGCCGTCCCACCATTGGCATAAATCGCCCTGATATCACACTGTGAAAGTATTTCATTCAAATCTGCAGGTACTACATTGCGAATACTGCTGTCACTGGATCCGACAATCTCACAACTTGCTATGACATCCCAAACTGCAATTCCATGTTCCAAAAGAAGTGTTTTTTTCTCCTCGATCGTCTGAGGCACTTCGCTTTCCGTCAACCTTGCCATTACTTTCCAAAATCGATTCTGAGGATGACCATAATAGAATTTCTGCTCCCGGGATTTTACCGATGGAAATGTTCCCAAAATCAGTATTTTAGAATTTTTATCAAATACCGGAGCGAACTCATGAGATACCGCTTCATGTTCTGTCTGTCTTTTCATAGTTCTTTCCCATCCAGTGCCGCATATTGAAGAACATCATTTGTATCATACACCAGCTTCAGCGAAAAGAACGGGCGCTCTTCCTCTAACAAACGAAGAAAAATCTTGTCACCTTCCCACAAATTTAATTGATAGATCTCCTTTTTTTCTATCCATTCCAGTTCTCCCTCATCACAAGGAATCTGCGTCCCTGTAAATCCATCTGCTGTATAAAGAGACATATATTCGATCGTATCTTCCCCATATACAAATGTCACAATCCCCCGATACTGCCACGAGGTCAACGTATATCCGGTCTCTTCTTTCACTTCCCGAAGTAGACACTCTTCTGGACTCTCATTCTTTTCAAAATGACCTCCCACGCCAATCCACTTATCTTTGTTGACATCATTTTTCTTAACAGTTCGATGGAGCATAAGGTATTTTCCATCCTTTTCAATATAGCATAGCGTACTTAACTTATTCATATTCTTCCCGCTTTCTTCTACTTCATCAATCGTTTCAATACATCGGTCACTTTCTTCACCGGAATAATTTCCAATTTTTCTTTCACTTCTTCGGCTACGTCATCCAGATCATCTACATTATCTTCAGGAATGAGAACTTTGGAAATTCCGGCCCGCTGTGCTGCCATTAATTTTTCCGGCAATCCACCAATTGCCATCACAGTCCCTCTCAAAGAAACTTCTCCTGTCATCGCATATTCCGGACTGACCGCTTTTCCTGTCAGCAGAGATGCCAATGCGGTCGTCAACGTAATCCCTGCTGACGGACCATCTTTCGGAACAGCACCTTCCGGCACATGGATATGTAAATCATGATCTTTCAATACTTCTGCTTCTTCTGGATACATAGATTTTACAAGGCTGATCGCAATCTGAACCGATTCTTTCATCACATCACCAAGCTGTCCTGTCACCTGAACCTTACCACTGCCTTTTGTGAGCAGCGTCTCGATAAACAGAATCTCTCCGCCCGCTGACGTCCATGCCAATCCGGTGACAATTCCCGGGCGCTTTTCTTCTAATATATTTTCGTGATGAATCGGTTTCTGATCCAGAAATTCCGGGAGTCGTCTCGGGCTTACTGTAATGCTTTTCTGCTCACCCTTGACTAGCTTTACCGCCAGATACCTGCAGATTGTTTCCAATTGCTTCTTTAACCCACGCACTCCGGCTTCCATTGTGTAATCTTGAATGATTGCTTGCAGAGCCGCATCCGTTACTTTCAGATTCTGTGCTTTCACGCCCATTTTCTTCATCGCCTTCGGAAGTAAGTGTTTTCTTGCAATCTGTTGTTTTTCTACCGCTGTATACCCTGGAAACTGAATTACTTCCATTCTGTTTAACAGCGGTTCCGGTATTGTATCAACTGTATTTGCAGTACATACAAATAACACATCTGATAAATCATACGGCACATTCATATAATGGTCAGTGAAGCTATTATTTTGTTCTGGGTCCAACACTTCTAAAAGTGCACTTGCAGGATCTCCGCTATAGTCTCTGGACAGCTTATCCACCTCATCCAGCACCATCACCGGATTGGAAACACCACAGCGTTTCATTCCTTCCATGATACGTCCCGGCATCGCTCCTACATAGGTTCTTCTGTGTCCGCGGATTTCCGCCTCATCACGCACACCACCCAGACTGACTCGAACATAGGAACGCCCAAGTGCCTCTGCAATACTCTGACCAATACTCGTCTTCCCTGTTCCCGGTGCACCAACGAACAAAAGGATAAAACCAGACTGCTGTTGGTTCAACGCCATGACAGCCATCTGCTGTACAATTCTTTGTTTCGCCTTTTTTAATCCATAATGGTCTCTGTCAAGAATTTCCTCCGCCTTCTGCAAATCCAATTCCTGAACTTCTTCCTTTTTCCATGACAGACTCGTTATAAAATCCAGATAGTCATAAAGCATCCCATATTCATGACTGTCCTTTCCCTCCTGTTTCATACGGTTCAGAACCTTATCCGCCTCTTTCCTGGCAATTTGATTCATACCAGAATTCTGCAATTTCTGCTCAAATTTTCGAGTATCGGAAATATTTTCCGGATGCATCTCATCCAACTGTCTTTGCAAAAATTCAATCTGCTTCTTAATCGCTTCCTCGCGATATACTTCCTCGTGACGTTCCTTCTGTGCACTTTCTGCCTCTTCTCCAACCCTGGCCATCTCTATGAACTCATATACCGCATGTTCCATCAGTTCTGTACGCCCTGACACAGAATCCGCTGCAAGAATCTGATATCGTTCTTCATTTGTCAAATTCAGATAAGAAGAAATCGCAGACACTGCCTCCGACATAGACTTCCAATGGAGAATATAACTCCTTGCCCAGATTCCCCACTGAAACCCTTGAACAAACCGCAAAAGTGACGTACACATTCTATCAAACCGTGCCTTCTGTTCCTCCGGATTCAAATCCTCTACCTGCGCCCGTTCTGTTGTAACCGCCTGCAGTCCGGTTTCTTCAGATACTGTAATCCGCTCCAGATTCTCACGGCTTTTCGTCCGAATACTGATATTTCCATCACTGTCAATCCCTTCAACAGTACCAGAAACACCAATCTTGTAAAAATCGTCGGGAAGCATATCGCCGAGAGCTTTATCCTCCTTTAACATCATAAACAGGACAGAATCTCTCTCTTTATATCCTTCTATATTCAGTTCCTGAAACACATCGCTTTTAAAATAATATGTCACACCCGGTAAAATAATCATATCGTAAATTGGTATTATTAGCATATTCACCTCTCCTTTTTATTAGCACTCTTCTTCTTAGAGTGCTAACCTAGTGTAACGATAACACATATCACTGTGTTTGTAAAGTGATGTCGAATTCTTTTTCCTTCCTGTTTTTTGTAACACGTTTCTCTTTACAATATGCCCTTAGAAAACACTCTTCACATTTCGGATTTCGAGCCATACAGATGCTTCTTCCAAATGTGATAATCTGAATATTGTACAGAATCCAGTGATCCTTCGGCAGTTCCTTCATCAAATCCTGCTCCACCTTCTCGGGATCAGAATTTCTCGTCAGACCTAGCCGGTTGGAAATCCTCTTCACATGAGTATCTACCACCACACTGGCTTCATGATAAATATTTCCCCTGATAACATTCGCCGTCTTCCTTCCCACGCCCGCAAGAGAAGTCAAATCCTCTAAACTCCTCGGCACTTCACCACCGAATTTCTCCCTGATATCTTTCATGCAGGCTATAATATTTTTCGCTTTATTGTGATAAAAACCGGTAGGCTTGATATCCTGCTCCAATTCTTTTAACTCCGCATCAGCGAACGCATCTATGGATGTATATTTCTGAAACAAATCTTTCGTCACAATATTTACTCTGGCATCCGTACACTGTGCACTCAGCATCGTAGCGATTAGAAGCTGCCAAGGTGTCTCATAATTCAGATAGCAGATATATTCCCTCCCGTACTGTTCATCTAAAATCTCAAGAATCTCTTTTGTTCGTTTCTTCATGTTTTAAATCTCCTTATGTCCTTCATCTGATTCTGAATCATATAGATTCCTTCTGTCCAATCAGGCTGTACTTCCCTGTTACAATGCACTTATAGTGATCATGACCTAATTATAACATTTCATCTATATCACAACAACTAAAACAAAGAGCTTTGGTATCATAGTATCAACATAAATCACAAAGGCAAACTATCCCCCACACACAATGCTCCATACCCCACCTGATTATTCGGATACTCTGTAAATCCCGGCAACTGTCTTGCCCCCCGCTGAAGATATGCCTTTACCTTCTCTCCATACAGATACGAGTCATTTCCATTCACAATCCCCCACTCCATCAGAAGTGCTACACTTCCAGTCACAAATGGTACTGCAAAAGAGGTTCCCGTCACTTTCTCATAGCCGCCACCTGCTGCCGGTGCTGTGATCTCCACCCCTGGTGCCACTAGATCAGGTTTTACGACCACAGGAAGTTCATTTCTAGCCGATGGAACTTTTCCGCTCGACCGAACTCCCACCCCATTCACCGGACCACGTCCGGAAAAATCCGCATAAGTAAACGTCAAAGCATCATATGCCCCAACTGTAATTACACGGGCGGCTGTAGATGGAATCATCAATGTTGTTCTACTGTTTGGGAAAAGAAAAGCAGTTCCCGTGTTCAGTGCCCTCTGACTTGGAAGCCACATCTGATATTCTCCTCCAACAATACGACGTGGTGTCAGAACAATCTTCCATACTCCAGCATCAATATAAGACTGTCTTGGCAGAAAATCCAAAAAAATTTCCTGCCTTACACTATATGGACTTGGCTCTCCATAATAGAGCAGAATTTCTGTTCCACCCAGCACAAACCTCTGAGTTCCGAGAATTTCCCGAATTGGACCTGCCTGAACTCCGGATGGACTTATAATTGAAATATCAACCTCATCAACATAAGATTTCCAGATCTGCACATTTACTGTCGGTTCATTCATCTGCACACCCAGCTGAATCGTTTCTTCCTGATTCTCTTTGAGCATTCCGGCTGTATGTCCATCACTGGTCCCCTCATTTCCGCTACCGACACAAATCACACTTTTCCAATAATTTGATATATCATCCAGAAACCGTTCGATCAGTGATGTACCATCGTGCGAGCCATATGTATTGCCAAAGCAACCCCATTTCAACAGCTCTTAAAGATTTAAAAAACCGGAATGAGCGAGCCTTATACGCAAACTGGAAACCTCTGCAAATCATCAATAACAGGATGGCTCTTTTATTCCGGCACAATACCAATGAATCTGAACACACTCTTTTATATGTTCATCATTTTATTTTCCATCCCCTACACCGCCTTACAGAATCAGAACAATATCATTTACTCTATTCTTTCATCGAAGATGTCCCTACCATTGCAGAGAAGTTACGCTATGCAAGACACATGAAAGGTTTACGACAAAAAGATATTGCAGAATATCTAAACATACACCTGTCCTTGTATAACAACTATGAAAATCCTGGTTATGAACAATTCCCTGTTAGAGATTTAGAAAAACTTGCTGATTTTTATCACTTGAAAATGTCCGAACTATTAGATACATATCATCTCTTTTTATATCAGCACCAAATTTCCTCTCTAAAATCTTTTCGCAAAGACAATTCACTAACTCAGCGACAACTTGCAGACATTTTAGGTGTATCGAGAACTACTTTACAATGTTGGGAAAACGGCTATCGAAATCTCCCAAAAGATATTTATAAAAAACTTCTTGAAGCCGGCATGAAAATCGTTTGATTTCCTATTTATTTAATTATTTTTAACACAACGGACAAATGTTTCTTCTTGTCCTCTCCTGCCCTTTTCCTTTTTTAGCGAAGCTGGGTTAGCGGAACAGTTTCTTTTGTCTTATTTGTCAAATAAAGGCTTCTGAAAGATAAATCTACTTCTCTTACAACAAAAGACTGGCAGCATGTGATACCGCCAGCCTTCTACTCGCCTCTAAGTCAGTATTTCATCAATGTTTTTTATAATCATCTTCTTTTGTTCCTGTGAACACTGAAGTCTTTCTATATAGGAATATATGTATTCACTATGAGTTTCTGCTACTGCTTTTCTCAAAGCACTGATGCCCTGCCTATCTTCCGGATAATGCACGACAATCTCCATATAAACCTACCTCTTCCAACTATTTATCATATTGTATTCTATTTTTCTTCCAATATGTCTGATACTTGATTACTTAACATGTCCTTTTGAACTTCTTTGTAAGTTCTTTTAAGTTCATCTGCCATAGAATTAAACTGATTCCACCTGTCACACTCCATGAAACACATAACTTCTAAAGCCGTTCTTAACCAAATCAAGTTTTTCATATTGTAAGAAATATCTTCTAACAATTCCTCGTTTTTACTCTTTACTGCTCACTATTTTCTTCTTTTGTTATACTGTTTGTGATAAATGACATTCAGTTCTGTTCCATCTTCTGAATCATAAATACCATAAGCATTCTCGAAACATGGTTCTAATCCTTTCACACGTTCTAATGCCTGTTTATAAGTTTCTTTGTAAAGAGGTGGGGTTTTAATGCCCTTAGAGCGAGAGTATAAGCGGTAATTATTTGCATAATACGGAATTCTTTCAACTTTCTTAGATCCTGATTTTTCACTGAATGATGAAATTCACATACCTCTCCGGTTCTCACATTCACATAATGACATTTATCCAATCTCTTAATTCCACACTTCCGACCAATCTGTTTTTCCATCACCGTCATTTCAACAATACGGCATCCTCAACTTAGAATTGTTCACAATTTGTTTACATTTAAAGTGTCTATCTTTATCTTTTTATGAATGTACTCGTTTTTAGCCTTTCAAAACCTCCTCAAAATCACCCTTTTTTCCTGTTGTTTTCTTAATAATCAAGTCTTAC
>JAHHTO010000039.1 GCA_020024595.1 Schaedlerella sp. | reverse complement strand
AGTTGTGCCTTTTGTAGAAAAAATCGCTACATTTCCACATATTTCACTGCAAGGATTTATGACAATTGCTCCATTTGTAGAAAATGCAGATGAAAATCGAACAATTTTTGCGAGTTTACATAAATTATCTGTTGACATTAGGAGTAAAAACATTGATAATGTTAATGTGGATATACTTTCTATGGGGATGAGCAACGATTATGAAGTTGCAATTGAAGAAGGTGCGACAATGGTTCGAATCGGAACCAGTATTTTTGGCGCGCGAGATTATATAAAATAGATTCAGACAGAAGAATGAATGTAATTCATATCTGAACAGGAAAGTACTTTCATAAAATAACGTGTGTATTTAGGGAACACAGGATAGGAGTATAATATGGGTGTGTTTGATAAATTTCTGGACATCATGAAATTAAATGATGATGACTATGATGATGATTTTTATGATGATGATTTTTATGATGATGAGTTTGAAGAGAGGGCACCAAAGCGCTCTTTATTCGGCGGACTCAAAAAAAGTGGTAGTCATGATGACTATGATGACTTTGATGTAGAAAGTCGTGAAGAGCATTTTGCACCGGCAAATAGTAATAAAGTAACACCGATGCGACAACCGGCATCTAGACGAAATAACAGTGCAAACATGGAGGTATGTGTTGTAAAACCGACATCTGTAGATGATTCCAGAGAGATTACAGAGACACTTCTCACAGGTCGTACTGTGATTTTGAATCTAGAAGGTATGGATTTGGAAATAGCCCAAAGAATTATAGATTTTATCTCTGGTGCTACATTTGCGATCAGCGGTAACCTGCAGAAGATTTCCAACTATATTTTTCTTGTGACACCTACAAATGTCGATATTTCTGGTGATTTACAAGATTTACTGAGCGGTTCTATGGAGCAGCCATCTGTTCGAGGAAGATTTTAATATTTTAGGCTTATTGGAATGCAAAACGAAGAACAATTATTGGGAAAGCGTCTGCTGGAATTATCCCGGCTTGCGTATAATAGAGAGATGATTACATATTCAGATTTCCTGAATCTGAATGAATTAAATATTTTACATTCATTACCGAAACATAGTCTGTATACAGGTTATGTTACTTTCGGAGGATATGAACTTGCAGAGCGTCAGATGGCGGCATTTCTACCTGATGCTCTTTCTTTGCGTGAGGAAATAGATGTGTGTTCTTTTTTTTCAAAACAAGTTTGTGTGCTGCGTATTTCTCCTCTTTATGTAAAATATGCAGAGAAACTGACACATCGGGATTATCTTGGTGCAATACTGAATCTGGGGATAGAGAGGAGCAAAATCGGGGATATTCTTATTGATGATCATACTGCTGTTGTATTTGTAAGCCCGCAAATGCGGAATTTCCTGATGGATGAACTGACCCGTGTCCGTCATACAGCAGTTATGGTAACAGAAGAAATCATGCAGGAGTTTCAGTATAGCCCCCATTACGAAGAAATAAAAGGAACCGTTGCATCTGTTCGTTTGGATAGTCTTCTTGGACTTGCATTTTCGTCTTCCAGAAGTAGTCTGACCAGTTTGATCGAAGGAGCAAAAGTCTTTGTAAATGGAAAACTAATCACATCAAATGGATATCAGGTCAGGGAAAATGACGTGATTTCTGTTCGTGGGATGGGAAAATTCCGGTTTTGTGAAGTGATGAATACAACACGAAAAAAACGCGTATATGTGCGAATCAAAAAATATATTTAATCAGGTGTACTGGAGAATCTTTAAAAACAGAAGGGAGTCCATATGGAAGTAAAATCAAAGAAAAAATGGAAGACATATTTTGGTGCAGGTATCTGGTTTTTTGCTGCGTTAGTGTTGGATCAGATCACGAAATGGATGGCTGTACTTCATTTAAAAGAAAAAGAACCATTTGTGCTGATACCAGGGGTATTTGAACTTCACTATCTGGAAAATCACGGAGCTGCATTTGGTATGTTTCAGGAAAAACAGGTTGTATTTATGGCAGGAGCAATTCTTGTTTGCATTGCTATCGTATATTTCTATGGGAAAATACCATTTACAAGACGGTTTCTGCCACTTAAAATCTGTTCTATCTTGATTTGTGCAGGTGCAGTTGGAAACTTGATTGACCGATTACGATTCAATTATGTAATTGACTTTTTCTATTTCAGTTTGATTGACTTTCCAATATTTAATGTGGCGGACTGTTACGTGGTAGTTGCCTGTATTTTATTTGCATTCCTGATTTTTTTCTTTTATAAAGATGAGGAACTGAGCTGTTTTTCTATACGGAAGAAGGCGTAGTTTCTGTGCTTGTGAATTGTCTGAAAAGGAGAGTGATGATATGGCTGACAGTCAAACTTTTATTGCACAGGAAAAAGTCGAACGTCTGGATAAATTTCTTGCTGAACAGATGTCGGAATTGTCACGCTCTCATATCCAGAAATTGATCAGAGATGGGAATGTAACTGTGAACCTGAGGGCTGTAAAGTCAAATTATAAAGTTTCAATCGGAGATTGTGTACAAATTGAAGTCCCAGAACCGGAAATGCTTGATATTCTTCCGGAAAATATCCCACTGGATATTTTATATGAAGATGATGATATTCTCGTTGTGAATAAACCAAAAGGAATGGTGGTGCACCCGGCACCGGGACATCGCAGCGGAACACTTGTCAATGCAATTTTATATCACTGTAAAGGCAATTTGTCTGAGATCAATGGTGTCATACGCCCGGGAATTGTGCATAGAATTGACATGAATACGACAGGGTCTCTGCTTGTATGCAAGAATGATAAGTCACATCGTATCCTTGCTGAACAGCTAAAGATACATTCAATTACCCGAAAATACCATGCAATTGTCTATGGAAGTTTGAAAGAAGACAGTGGAATTGTGGACGCACCAATCGGACGTCATCCGATAGAACGCAAGAAGATGAGTACAAAAGTATCGAATGGACGTGATGCAGTTACCCACTATAAAGTGCTGGAGCGCTTTGGGAACTTTACCTATATTGAATGTCAATTAGAAACCGGACGTACTCATCAGATCCGTGTCCATATGGCAAGTATCGGACATCCGATTTTGGGAGATGAGATCTATGGTCCCGCAAAATGTCCATATAAGTTGGAAGGACAAACGCTTCATGCAAAAATCCTTGGTATCATACACCCCTCTACAGGAGAATATATGGAATTTGATGCTCCACTTCCGGAATATTTTCAAAAGCTTCTGGAGAAACTCAGAAAATAATGGGAGAACTTGTAATCAATGAAACTTTCTTATATAATAGACGTATAATATTCTGTGTATGACGCATCTATAATATAGATGTGTTCCAGATGAAGGAGAGTGACTGCTATGAAAACAAACACAATTATTACAATCGGACGACAATTTGCAAGCGGTGGACGGGATATTGGTGAAAAGATTGCCAAAGACCTTGGTATTCAATTTTATGACAAAGAAATGCTTGTAAGGGCAGCAAAGGAAAGTGGAATCTGTGAAGAAATCTTTGAAACACATGATGAGAAACCTACGAACAGCTTTCTTTATTCACTTGTAATGGATACTTATTCTATGGGATATACCGGAAATACATATACAGATATGCCGATTAATCATAAGGTTTTTCTTGCTCAATTTGATGCCATCAAGAAGATCGCAGAAGAAGGACCGTGTGTTTTAGTTGGAAGATGTGCAGACTATGCACTTGAAAATTATGATAATGTAGTCAGTGTATTTATACATGCTGATCTGAATGCAAGGATCCGGCGGGTTGCAAATGTTTATAATCTTCCGGATAATAAAGCAAAGGACATGATCATTAAAACAGATAAGAAGCGTGCAAGTTATTATAATTACTATACAAATAAGCGTTGGGCAGATGCAGATAGCTATGAGCTTTGTTTAAGCAGTTCTGAACTTGGTATCGAAGGAACTGCAAAGATGATAGAACAGTATGTGCAAATGAAAGAGCAGTTTCAGAATGATTCAGATCATAACTTTAAGATTTTTTAAAATATTCAAAAAACCACATTTTGTTGCGAACACATCTTTTCAACAAAATGTGGTTTTTATCATATTAGTGTATATGAGGAATTCGCTCCGGCCACCCTTGAATATTTCCATTTAAAATGGCATGGAACATTCTTTCTTTGGCTCCTGGATGTTCTATATTTAACTGACGGACCAGATTTTTAGCATATTGACGCTTTGTGTAACCGTCAACCGGACATTTGGACTTGACTACCGGAAGATTGTATTTATTCTGGAACCCAATCACATCCATTTCATCCACAAACATTATCGGACGAATGACTGTCAGATCCATACGGTCTAAATAGGTTCTGGGGGAGAAACTGTGGAAACGCCCCTCAAAGATAAGAGAGAGCAGCATAGTTTCTATAATATCATCCTTATGATGTGCATAGGCAATTTTGTTACATCCGGCTTGTTTGATCGCTTCATTCAATGCACCCTTTCGCATCTTTGCACATAAAGAACAAGGATTAGACTCTTTTCTGATATTGAATAGAATATTATAAATATCAGATTTTACAATCGTATATGGAACTTCCATTTCTTTGCATAGTTCCTGAATCGGCGACAGGTCAAAATCCTCAAAACCTAAATCTACGGTAATAGCACTTAATTCAAAGTGTTTGGGATAAAAGCGCTTTAATCCATGCAGTGCATAAAGTAAAGTAAGGCTGTCTTTTCCACCGGAAATTCCAACTGCAATATGATCCCCTTCTTCAATCATCTGATATTCATCGACGGCTTTTCTTGTATAACTTAATAATCGTTGTAATTGCATATTTCATCCCTCACGTTGTCCATTTGATTTATAACAGTCTGTACTATTTTATATTTTTTTGTCATATATTTCAAGCTGTATTTTTGGAAATAAATATCAAGGCTTACGTAATTTGACAGCTCCCGCAGCTTGTCTGCGCCGATTTTCATCAATTGCAGCATAATGCTTTTTAGTTGTATTGACATCCTTGTGACCAAGAACATCTGCGACTAAATAGATATCACCGGTTTCCTTATAAAGTGCTGTACCGTAAGTACTTCTCAACTTGTGAGGAGTGATTTTCTTATTTGGTGTAACTTGTTTTGCGTATTTTTTTACCATATTTTCTACGGCTTGTACTCCCATACGTTTTCTTTGAGTGGACAGGAAGAGGGCGTTTTCGTGGCCAGAGAGTGGAATGACTGTCTTCCGGGTTGTGTAAAGATATTGTTTCAAGGCATGTTCAGCTTCCTCGCCAAAATATACAACCATCTCATTTCCGCCTTTTCGGGTCACTTTGATCCCATTATTTTTAAAATCAACATCCTGAATATCTAGACCGACACATTCTGATACACGGATACCTGTTCCAAGAAGGAGAGTAAGAATAGCTAAATCACGATTTTTTGTTTTCTCATAATATACTTTCTTCTGTCCTGTCAATTCATCGCCACCATGCTCCACATAATCTAAAAGAGAAGCGACTTCATCAGAATCCAGCCGGATAATTGCCTTTTCATGTAATTTGGGCATGTCTACAAGTAAGGTTGGATTTTTTTTGATAACCTGACGCTTAAAATAATACCCATAAAAGCTCCTAAGTGCAGACATTTTCCGGGAAAGTCCCTTTTCTGTATTGGTTATCTGTTTTTCTTCTGGATTGTTGTATACTTTGAGATATTCCTGATATTCTTCAATATCTACAGGTTCAAGGTGTTCTAGATCAGAGACCTGAAAGTCTTCGATAGAATAATTCTTATATACAGGATTACATCCCATTAAAAAATGAAAAAATACACGGATGTCATAGGCGTAAGAAATCCTGGTACGTGCAGAGGTTGTCGGTTCAACCGCTCGGAAATAATCTTTTGCAAATGGCGGTAATGTTTTTAGTATTTCGCGAAGGCGTAATGTGTTATCAATGTATGCTTGCTCATGATATGTTTTTCTCTGTGCATCTGTTATTTCATTAGACATAAATATTCCTCATTTCTTATTATAATTATAAAAATAGATACCATATAATAACATAGCCGAAAGCACAATAAACGCTATATAATGCATGTATTGATGATTATGACTTAGTATATCATATGTAAGAATTGATGTCTATATCTTTTGGAAAAATCAGTATTTGTCGTATAGATGTATTACGCAGATAAACTCTTCTTATATTCGTATTCTTTTATAAATACATGAAATGAATAATCTAAAAACGATATCTATGATTTCAAATTGGGAATAAGATATAAAAGACAATGTAGGTATTCTATCTTAAAGAACCTACATTGTCTTTGGGTGAGTTTATATATATCAATACATATTAGGGATGTATATTGATACCAAGATGTATTATGTGTGCAATGAAAAATATGAAATAAAAATGATTATAAAAGATCATTATATGCAACAATCAGTTTATCTCCGGCAAAAATCAAATCACTCTTCATATTGTTTATTTCCTTTAATGCATATACATATTCCTGAACCGATGTGTAATCATCTGTCAAGTATTGTTCTGCAATATCCCATAACGTATCTCCTTTTTCAATAGTGATACTCTTATAAAACTTTCCCTGAATTTCGTTGTCCTCTTGAGCAAGGGAAAGAAAACTGTCCGATATCGTGCAGCCGACGATGACTACGAATGCTGCTGTAATTGCAAGAATGCCAGACACACTAAAATGTTTTATCTTCTGTTTTCTCTTTGTTTTTATTGTCATTTCCTTCATATTATTTCATCCTCCAAACCGAACGTATGTTTTCTGATATATGAATTATAGAATGCGAACAGGTGTTTGTCAATACACTTTCTTTAAATAATCGAACATATTTTCGTAACAAGTGTTTGCCTTTAAGAATATGATGTGATATGATAAAGATAAATTAAGAGAATTGAAGATGAATGATATGAAATCATATAAAAGATAACGGGAGGTCCTACACTATGTCGCACGGTAAAATCAGTAAGAAACAGGAAGAAATTCTGGAATATATTAAGTTACAGATCTTAGAGCGTGGCTTTCCACCGGCAGTTCGTGAGATCTGCGAAGCTGTGAATTTAAAGTCCACTTCTTCTGTTCACTCTCATCTGGAAACACTAGAAAAGAACGGCTATATCCGAAGAGACCCTACCAAGCCACGTGCAATTGAGATCCTGGATGATACATTTAATCTCACACGGCGTGAAATGACCAATGTTCCGATGCTTGGATACGTTGCAGCAGGAGAACCGCTTCTTGCACAGGAACATATCGAAAGCTATTTTCCAATTCCTGTGGAGATGCTTCCAAACAAACAGACTTTCTTACTTACCGTAAAAGGAGAAAGTATGATCAATGCAGGAATTTTTAGTGGGGATTACGTTCTTGTTCAGGAACAGAGCACTGCGGATAATGGAGATATGGTTGTCGCTTTGATTGAGGATGGTGCAACAGTTAAGACTTTCTATAAAGAAGAAGGTGTTATTCGTCTCCAGCCGGAGAATGATTTCATGGATCCGATTATCGTGATAGATGTCACAATATTAGGGAAAGTGATCGGTGTTTTCCGCTTTTTCAAATAGGAATCAGTTCGTACCGTCCACATTGTTGGACGGTATTTTTTAAATAAAACATAGACTGAATTTCTGATTATCTTTTCAAATGTCTCTCGTATTTATATAAATACTTTAAGACCAAGTAAAATAAGTATTTTAGCTAATTTACTGTTTATATATATAAAAACAGTTGATCTTAAAATCAACTGTTTTCATGGTAATTCCGAAAAAACTTTGACAAACTACTCAGCATTTTCAATAGAACGGGAAGTTCTTCAGGACCTAAGGCCTTGATTACTGCATCTGTCATTTGAGCATGAAAGTCGGCATGATGCCGGAAAGCACGTTCCCCTTTTTCTGTTAAACTGATAAGTACCACTCTCCTGTCTTCTTCACTTCGTTGACGGACTACATATCTCAGTCTGACAAGTCTGTTCATTGATGTAGTCAGTGTTCCTGCTGTCACATTTAACTTTTTTGCAATGGAGGACATTGTGTTTCCGTTTCCAAGTCCAACAGCTTCAATAATATGCATATCATTGTTTGTAATATCTTTATATTCTTCTGTAATAATGGCTTTTTCTTCCAACTCCCATATTTTATTAAAAAGATGAACTAAAACATCATTGATTGTTTCGTAGGTATTCACAGTATTCTCCTTTACTGGATATTTGAAAGTAGATAATACTATTATACACATTGAGTTGTAAAAAAGAAAGATTCTTTTTCTTTACATTTTGCGGAAACGTTGATAACGTCTTTCCAACAATTCCGTTATAGGTATTTGGGAAAACTTCTGCAAAAAGTTCTCTATGTGATGTGATATTATATCGCATAAAGGCTGCATTTTTTCTACAGAAAAACCATTTGGTTCTGGAAAAACTTTTTCTACAATTCCGGCTTGTTCTAAGTCTTTTGCAGTCAGTTTCATCACTTCTGCAGCTTCTTGTGCCCGTTTGCTGTCTTTCCACAGTATGGATGCAAAACCTTCTGGGGAAAGGATGGAATAAATGGAATTTTCTAGCATCCATACTTCATCGGCTGTTGCTAGTGCGAGTGCACCTCCGCTCCCGCCCTCTCCGATAATCATAGAAAGTACTGGAACTTGTAAGGCTGACATTTCATAGATATTTCGAGCAATCGCTTCTCCCTGACCTCTCTCTTCTGCTTCAATTCCACAGTACGCTCCCGGAGTATCGACAAAACAGATGACTGGACGATGAAATTTCTCTGCCTGCTTCATAAGACGCAGAGTTTTTCGGTATCCTTCTGGAGAAACCATTCCAAAATTTCGTTCCACATTTTCTTTTGTTGTGGATCCCTTTTCTTGTGCAATGATTGTAACAGGAATTCCATGAAAAGTAGCAATTCCACCGATCACAGCTTTGTCATCACGAAAATATCTATCTCCGTGTAATTCAATGAAATCGGAAAAAATCTTTGAAATATAATCGGAGCTTACAGGTCTGTCTTTCATGCGTGATTTAACGACGCGTTCCCATGCACTTGGAATAGGTTTTGCTTCTTCCTGATGTGCTGTTTTAGGAAGTGTATCCTGAATGGAATCTGACAGTTTTAAGTTTTTCTCTATAGGAGGGGCGAACTTCTCTTCTTTCTTCTGATGAATGCGAAGAATACGGATCAACACTTCACGCATTTCAGTTCGACCGACAATAGAATCAATAAAGCCGTGTTCTAGCAAGAACTCGGATGTCTGAAACCCTTTGGGAAGTTTCTGACCGATGGTCTGTTCAATGACCCTTGGACCTGCGAATCCGATCAAAGCTCCAGGCTCTGCCAGAATGATGTCTCCTAACATAGCAAAACTTGCTGTTACGCCTCCGGTTGTGGGATTCGTCAGTACAGAGATATAAAATCCACCAGCTTCGCTATGTCGTTTTAATGCGGCGGAAGTTTTTGCCATCTGCATCAGAGAGGTGATTCCTTCTTGCATGCGGGCACCACCGGAACATGAAAAAAGAATGACCGGCAATTCTTCTTTAGTTGCCCGCTCTACCATTCGTGTAATCTTCTCACCTACAACTTCTCCCATACTTGCCATAATAAAGCGACTGTCACAGATCCCGAGTGCAACTTTAATTCCACCGATCGATGCTTTCCCGGTAATAACAGCTTCATCCAGTCCGGTTTTTTCTTTCATAAGGGAAAGTTTTTCTTCATATCCTTTATAGTTCAATGGATTCCGACTTTCTAGATTCATATCCCACGGCTCAAAACTTTCGGCATCAGAAATCATTTCTAATCTTCGAAAGGCATGTATCCGGAAATAATGATTGCATTTTGGACAGATGTAATCATGTTCTTTTACATCCTCTGTAAAAACTACTGCTTTGCAGGCATTACATTTTTTGAAAAGCCCTGTTGGTACTTCTGGTTCCTTATTTAACTTCCTGAAATCTTTTTTGATAGAGACGGAAGTGGATTTTTTAAACGTATTCTTTAAATTCATTGAGCTCACATCTTTTCTATAAATTCAATATCAATATGACCGGAGCAATAATCCGGATGGTTCAGAATTTCGTACAGATAATCAATATTCGTTTCTATTCCGTCAATTACAACTTCTCCCAGCGCACTACGCATCTTTTTGATCGCTTCTTCCCTTGTATCTGCATGAACGATCAGTTTTGCAAGCATAGAATCATAATAAGCAGGTACAGTGTATCCTTCATAAATGGCAGTATCTACACGGATTCCTTTGCCTCCGGGTAAATACATCCCAGTAATTTTCCCAGGAGATGGACGGAAATTTTGTTTGGGATTCTCTGCATTGATTCTACATTCGATCGCATGTCCGGAAAGCGGAATCTCCTTTTGTTTGTGAGAAAGTGGAAGTCCTGATGCAATCCGTATTTGTTCCTTGATCAAGTCAATTCCTGTGACCCATTCTGTAACAGGATGTTCCACCTGAATCCGTGTGTTCATTTCCATAAAATAAAAGCGACCATCTTTCTCCAACAGAAATTCGATGGTTCCTGCATTGACATAGTGGGCTGCTTTTGCGGCTCGTACTGCAGTTTCGCCCATAGCTTTTCGAAGCTTTGGTGAAATAGCAGTACACGGGGACTCTTCGATTATTTTCTGGTGATTTCTTTGAACCGAACAGTCGCGTTCTCCCAGATGAACCACATTACCGAACGAATCAGCAAGAATCTGAAATTCGATATGTCTAGGGTGACGGACAAAATGTTCTATATACATAGTGTCATCACCAAAAGCCATTTTTGCCTCCTTTTGTGCTGTTTGAAAACTGCTTTCAAATTCAGCTGGGGTGTTTGCAACTCGCATACCTTTTCCACCACCTCCAAGGGCGGCTTTTATAATCACCGGATATCCGATATGTTTGGCTATTTTGGCACCTGTGCGGGCGTCATAAATCGGATCTGTACTTCCTGGAATAACAGGAATAGAAGCCTCTATCATTGTATTTCTGGCCCGGGATTTGTTCCCCATTTTTCGGATAACTTCAGAATCAGGTCCGATAAATGTAATATGACAATGCTCACAGAGGGAAGCAAATTTACTGTTTTCTGATAAAAAGCCAAATCCTGGATGGATCGCATCTGCACCGGAAGCAATGGTTGCACTGATGATTCGTTCCATGCTGAGATAACTTTCCGAAGATGAAGCCGGACCGATACAGATTGCTTCATCTGCAAGCTGTGTATGCACGGCTTCTTTGTCTGCTTCAGAATATACTGCTACCGTTTCAATTCCCATTTCTCTGCAGGCACGGATAATCCGTACTGCAATTTCTCCTCGATTTGCAATTAAAACTTTTTTAATCATGTTATTTCCTTATCCAATCATAAATGTTAATTCTGCACTTACAACAACTTTACCGTCAACAGAAGCAACTGCTTCTCCAATACCAAACGGTCCTTTTTGTTTTATGATTTTCGTCTCCAGGCGGATTTTGTCTCCCGGAATGATCTTTCCTTTAAATTTACAATTCTGAATGCCAGCAAAATAAGCTGTCTTTCCATTATTTTTTTCCTGTGCAAGGATTGCAACAGCGCCGGTCTGTGCTAGCGCCTCTACTGTCAGAACCCCTGGCATCACTGGCTCCTGCGGAAAATGTCCTTTAAAAAAATCTTCCCGATAAGTGACACACTTATATGCCACTGCATATTTCCCAGGCTCATAATCTTCAACATAATCGATCAACAAAAAGGGATGTCTGTGAGGCAGGATTTTCTGGATTTGTTCGATATTTAAGTGATTCATATCCAATTACTCCTTTACTTGATGCAAAACAAAGGCTGACCATATTCTACTGTCTGACCGTTTTTCACATATATATCTGTGACTATTCCATCAAATTCACATTCAATTTCATTCATCAGTTTCATAGCTTCTACAATTGCAATGGTCTGCCCTTTTTTTACTGATTCACCCACTTGTACAAATGGCGCTGCATCTTCGGCTGGTGCACTATAAAAGGTGCCTACAAGCGGTGACTTGACAACATTTTCTGAAATATCTGCGTTTTCCATCTCTTCCTCTGTCTCATGAATCGCTGGATGAAGTTCTAGATTGGAAGTTTTTGCAATATGAAGCTGTTCTTCCTTTTTCAGTACGAGTTTCATATCATTCTCTTCATAATGAAATTCTGTGAGTTTGGAAGAAGATACGGTTTGAATCAATTGAATTAACTGCTCTGTTTCCATAATCATAAGCTCCTAATCATAATATTTTTTTAATAGAAGGGATGCATTGTGACCTCCAAATCCAAGAGAATTGCTGATGGCACAACATATATCACGTTTGATCGGTGCACCGATTGCGTAATTCAGATCACACTCCTCATCAGGGGTTTGGGTACCCATTGTCTGATGGATAAATCCTTCCTGTATGGATTTCACACATACAATAAATTCTACGCCACCGGCAGCTCCAAGAAGGTGTCCCGTCATGGATTTTGTAGAATTAATGATCACATTTGAAGCCAAATCCTGAAATACCTGTTTTATTGCCCGTGTTTCAAATAAATCATTGTGATGGGTACTAGTTCCATGTGCATTGATATAATCCACGGCTGCAGGGGAAAGTTCAGCTTCTGCAATTGCAAGTTCCATTGCTTTTGCTGCTCCGCTTCCGTCTTCTACAGGTGCAGTGATGTGGTATGCATCACAGGTTGCTCCATAACCGGATAACTCTGCATAAATATTCGCACCCCGTTTTTTTGCATGTTCAAGTTCTTCTAAAACAACAACGCCGGCGCCTTCTCCGATAACAAATCCGCTTCTGTCTTTATCAAAAGGAATGGATGCACGAGTAATATCAGTTGTAGTGGTCAATGCTGTTAAATTTGTAAATCCTGCAACAGCAGTCGGGCAGATCGCACTTTCCGTTCCACCTGCAAGCATCACGTCCGCATCTCCATACTGGATTGCCCGCAGCGCATCACCGATAGAGTGTGTACCAGTTGCGCAGGCAGTTGTCACGCTGGTACACTTCCCTTTCAGTCCAAGTTGAATAGCCACGTTACCGGCTGCCATATTCGAAATCATCAATGGAACCATCAATGGATTCACTCGGGCAGGCCCTTTTTCAAGAATTTTAGAATATTCTCGTTCTGCAACCTGTAGACTGCCTATTCCTGAACCGATGATAACCCCTACTCGAAATGGATCCTCAGAAGTCATATCCAGTTTTGCATCATCAAAAGCCTCTTTTGCAGCTGCTACTGCATATTGAGAAAAGGGCTCCATTCGTTTTGCTGACCTGAAATCCATGCGTTCTTTCGCATCAAAATTTTTAATTTCTGCAGCCAATTTTACTTTATATCCTGTTGTATCAAATTTGCTAATTTCACCGATTCCGACTGTTCCATTTTTGATTCCATGCCAGAATTCATCCACGGTGTTTCCGATAGGAGTCACAGCTCCAAGACCTGTGACAACAACTCTTCTTTTCATAACTCCTCCTTACATTACCATACCACCATCTACCATCAGCACTTGTCCGGTTATATATCCTGCAGCGTCAGAAGCTAAAAATGCAGTAGCATTGGCAATATCTTCTGGATTACCAAATTTTTTTAAAGGAATTTGTTCTGCAACCTGTTCTTTCATTTTTTCCGTAAGCACAGATGTCATGTCTGTATCAATAAAGCCGGGGGCTATTGCATTGACATTGATATTCCTAGGTGCAAGTTCTTTTGCAGCTGCTTTGGTAAGACCGATCACTCCCGCTTTGGATGCGGCATAATTTGCTTGCCCTGCATTGCCTGCCACTCCTACTACAGAAGAAATATTTATGATTTTTCCAGAACGCTGTTTCATCATCTGCCTGGATGCAAACCGAATACAGTGAAAAGCACCTTTTAAATTGGTATTGATCACACTGTCAAAATCCTCTTCTGACATCTTCATCAGAAGACCATCTTTCGTAATTCCGGCATTATTAACTAGAATATCGATGGATGAGTGAGTTTCAATGACTTTCTGGATAAATATTTTACAGGCATCAAAATCTGTTACATCACATTGGATCGTCATCGCTTTTCCGCCGGCTTTTTCAATTTCTTTTTTTACTTCTTCTGCTTTTTGAGCAGAACCGTTATAATTGATGATCACGGTTGCGCCTTCGGCTGCAAGCTTCAGGGCAATTGCTTTCCCAATCCCTCTGGATGCACCTGTAACTACAGCTACTTTTCCGTTTAACATGTCTTTTGGCCTCCCGCCAGAATGTTGATTGTTTTTTCAAGTTCTTCCCATGTGCCGATATTGTATACTGTAACATTTCGGTCGATTTTCCGGAGAAAACCTGCCAATGTTCTTCCTGGACCGATTTCCACAAATGTATCGACCCCATCAGCGATCATGCGTTCCATACTTTGCTGCCATCTGACAGGCGATGTAATCTGAGATGTCAAAAGACTCTGTGTCATAGCAATCTCTGTAACATAGTCTGCAGTTACATTGGTTATGTATGGAATCTGTAATGGATGCATCTGTATTTTTTCCAGTACCGTATCTAATTTCCTTTCGGCATCTTTTAACAATGGAGAATGAAACGGTCCACTTACATTTAACGGAATTATCCGTTTTGCTCCACATTTTAATAATGTCTCTTTAGCATTTTCTACGCTTTGATTTCTTCCTGTGATCACAATTTGTCCCGGACAATTGTAATTTGCCACAGAAACATCAGCTATCCCGGCAATTTCCTTTTCTACTTGTGCTCCGGTCAGTCCCAGAACCGCAGCCATGGCACCTTCTCCTGCTGGTACCGCTTCCTGCATAAAAATCCCACGTTTACGGACAGCTGCAATTGCATCACGGTCGTACATACCACCTGCCAGTGCAATAGAACTGTATTCACCCAAACTCAAACCGGCTGTAATATCCGCTTTCAGACCTTTTAATTCTGCCGTTCTCGCCATCGCGAGACAGGTTGTCACAAGTGCTGCCTGCGTATATTCTGTCATATCCAGTTTTGAATTTTCCTCAAAACAAAGCGCTTTCATATCGAGGTTCAGTTGTTCGGAAGCAACATCAAAAATCTCTCTTGCAACCTCGCTGTTCTGGTAAAAATCTTTTCCCATTCCAACGTATTGACTGCCTTGTCCCGGAAAAATGACTGCTGTTTTATTCATGAGATCCGGCTCCTTTCATTAATGTGTCTGCTTTGGAAACCAGCTCCTGAATTACTTGCTTACATGTCAGTTCGTCCTTGATCAAACCGGCAATTTGTCCTGCCATGACACTGCCGTTTGTTACGTCTCCCTCTACAACAGCTTTGCGAAGAGCACCGATGGTTATCTGTTCCAGTTCCTCAAAAGATGCCCCTTCTTTTTCTAATTTTGTATATTCTTTTGTCATCTGATTTCTCAGTGCCCGTACGGGATGTCCCGTAGTTCTTCCTGTTACTCTGGAATCAATGTCTTTTGCTTTGAGAATACACTCTTTATAATTACGGTGTACCTGAGCTTCAACAGTTGCAATAAAGCGAGTTCCCATCTGTACACCTTCGGCTCCCAACATAAATGCTGCAGCCATTCCGCGTCCGTCTGCAATACCTCCGGCAGCAATCAATGGAATCTTGACTGCGTCTGCAATCTGGGGAACTAGTACCATGGTGGTATTTTCACCAATATGCCCTCCTGCTTCAGTACCTTCTGCTACGATGGCATCTGCCCCGCAGCGTTCCATTCGTTTTGCCATTGCGACAGATGCTACAACCGGTATCACTTTTATATTGGAATCTTTCCACATTTTTATATACTTTTCCGGTGTTCCTGCACCTGCTGTAACAACAGGAACTCTTTCTTCTGCAACAACCTTTGCAACATCATCTGCATATGGACTTATCAGCATAATATTTACACCAAAAGGCTTTGACGTTATTTTTTTTACTTCACGGATTTGTTCACGAACCCATTCACCTGGTGCATTGGCGGCTCCAATTAGTCCTAAGCCCCCGGCTTCTGATACTGCAGCAGCAAGATGCGCTTCTGCGACCCATGCCATGCCCCCCTGTATCACGGGATAATCAGTATTTAATAACTCTGTGATTCTTGTTTTCATAGTTTCCTTACCTTTGCTTTACGCCTCTAAATATTCAACGACCGCTGCGATTGTAGTGAGTTTCTCCAAATCTTCGGTTGGAATTTCTTTTCCGAATTCTTCCTCAAATGTCATCACCATTTCAAATAAATCCAAAGAGTCCGCATTTAAGTCTTCCTTAAAAGAAGATTCTGGCTTTAACGAATCTACATCAA
>JAHHTO010000038.1 GCA_020024595.1 Schaedlerella sp. | reverse complement strand
CAGAGCAGCTGATTTGTAATCAGCAGGTTATCGGTTCGAGTCCGATCATCGGCTTTGTTCCTAAAAGGGACAGAGATTATATGGACCTTTAGCTCAGTTGGTCAGAGCAATCGGCTCATAACCGATCGGTCCTGGGTTCGAGTCCCCGAAGGTCCATTTTTCTAATAATTTTTAGCACTTTTGTGTTCAGTGATGAATGAAGAGTGCGTATATTGGCCCAGTGGCTCAGTTGGTTAGAGCGCCGCCCTGTCACGGCGGAGGTCGAGAGTTCGAGTCTCTTCTGGGTCGTTATGTGGGGTCTTAGCTCAGCTGGGAGAGCATCTGCCTTACAAGCAGAGGGTCACAGGTTCGAGCCCTGTAGGCCCCATAAGCCATTCATATGCCGCAGTGGCGGAATAGGCAGACGCAAAGGACTTAAAATCCTTCGGGAGCAATCTCGTACCGGTTCAAGTCCGGTCTGCGGCAGTTGCGAACCTCAAACTTTTCGTAAGAGAAGTTTGAGGTTTTCTTTTTGTAAAATCGTAAAATGATCGTTGAATAATATTAAGTAATAAGAGAAAGAGAAGATGGAGCATATTATAATTGGAACGGCCGGTCACATAGATCATGGCAAGACAAGACTTATTGAAGCGTTGACCGGACGGAATACAGATACAATAAAAGAGGAGAAGCAAAGAGGAATAACCATTGATCTGGGATTTACCTATTTTGATCTGTCTTGCGGCATGCGTGCCGGTATCATAGACGTACCTGGACATGAAAAGTTTTTACCTAACATGCTTGCAGGTGTTTGTGGGATGGATATGGTTCTGCTTGTGATTGCTTTGGATGAAGGCGTGAAGCCACAGACATTGGAACATATGGAAATCTTGTCTCAATTAGATATTAGACAGGGGATTATTGTTTTGACAAAATTAGATTCTGTGGAAGCAGATTGGGCTGACTTGATTGAAGAAGAGGTTGTAGAAACAATGCAGGGAACGTTGTTTGCTGATTGGCCAAGAATCAGAGTATCTTCTATTCGGGGAGATGGAATGGAAGAATTAAAAAAGCAAATTCTGAAATTGGCAAGTGAAGCAAAACAAGATCGTCGTTCTGCTGGAACATTTCGAATGCCGATAGATCGTGTTTTGTCATTAGAAGGTCGGGGTACCGTGATTGCAGGAACAATATTAGAAGGGAGAGTTCAAAGCGGAGATGAGATAGAACTTTATCCAGAGGGACAACGTGCTCGGATTCGAAGTATTCAGGCACATGGAGAAACGATTGAGTCTGCTGTTGCAGGACAACGAGCAGCATTGTTGATCGCTGGAGTGAAAAGGCAAGAAGTTACTCGGGGACATATTGCTGCAGTTCCGGGAACATTGACCGATTCAGAACGACTGGATGTAAAATTAAGATTATCAAAAGATACAATCAGAATACTAAAGAATCGTGCAAGGGTACACTTACATATCGGAACAAATCGGATGCTTTGTCGTGTTATTTTGTTTGGCATGGATGAATTGAGTGCCGGGAAAGCCGCCTATGCTCAATTGGTTCTGGAAGAAAAAGCAGTTGTCAGAAAAGGAGATCACTTTGTAATAAGATTTTATTCTCCGCTGGAGACAATCGGCGGTGGTTTTGTACTGGATGAATGTGCAAAAAAGCATAAGCGCAGTGATGATAATGTAAGGATACGTTTAAAGCAGTTGGAAGAAAATAACGAAGAACAGATTCTATTGGACTTGATTTGTAATTCAAAGGACAGACTGGTAAGTCAAGAAGAATTGTCAGAGAATCTAGGCATGAGCTTGCAGAGCCTTATGAAAATATTTAATTCTGCTAGAGGGAATAGTGAAATATGCAATCATGATAAAGGAAAAGAAGTCTTTTTTGAGATGAAGGGAATAGAGATACGGATTTTGAAAGGGAAGAAGACAGATTTTTTTGCTTCACAGTATCATTTGGATAAGTGGTATCAACAAATAATAAAATGGTTTGAGCAAGGACTTCAATCGCATCCGTATTGTTGTAAGCAAACAAAACAAACTTTGAAAAGAGAAGTTTTTCAGAAATGGGAGAATGACAGATTTGAAACGTTTCTCAACTATCTGATACAGAATGACTTGCTTTATAAGGAGAATGAGTTGTATATGTGTCCGACAGTAACGATCATCAAGGATACACGGTTTTACGAAATACAGAAAATGCTGAATGTGCAATTAACACAAGCACGTTTTCAACTTGTAGATTATCGGGATTTGTGTCCAGAAGAAATGTCGGAAGATATGTTTAAGGATATTCTTACAGTTCTGATAGAAGAGAAAGAACTGGTGCAGATTTCAAAAGAATTTTATATAACAGCGGAATTAAAAACAGAACTGATTGAACGAGTCAAAGTATGGTTTCAAGAAAATGCTGTGATTACATATACTGCGTTAAGAGATATGTTGGAAACAACAAGGCGTTCCGTGAAACCATTGGTCACCTATTTAGATGAACAAAAGATAACGATGCCATGTGGAAAAGAAACAGAACGGAAGAAGGCATAATATAAACATTCTGTATGCAGTGATAAAGCAGATGATGTCATTGAATTTTGTATTGTTTCAGAGTATAATCAGCTTAGTGGCAAAATATGTAACTGTTTATAAGTATTGTTGATGACAGGATCAAAGTATATATGACAAGATTTGGGATAGTTACATAAAGTAAATATATTAAGGAGAGAGTTAACGATGATTAATTGGAAGAATTTTGACAGTCTTGCTTCTTATCAGGAGATCAAGGATGTGGATCGTGTGAATCTTGTAGAAGTAATGACAGGAGAAAATGGCGCAGAGCGTGTAAAGAATTATAGTGTTCCAATGGCAGCAGGGCTGGCGTATAATTATGCAGCAAAGCAGGTGGACGAGAAAGTACTTGCAGTCCTGGAAAAGCTGGCAAAAGAAGCACAATTGACAGAGAAATATAAAGCGTTGTATAACGGAGAAGTCATTAATACAGGTGAGAAACGCCTTGTACTTCATCAGCTCACACGCGGACAGTTGGGCGACACAGTCACAGCTGATGGGGTAGATAAACGTGAGTTTTATGTTGAACAGCAGGAAAAGGTTGCAGAGTTTGCAAGGAAAGTGCATGCGGGAGAAATTACGAATGCAGCAGGTGAGAAGTTCACGACAGTTGTACAGATTGGTATTGGTGGAAGTGATCTTGGACCTCGTGCAATGTATCTTGCTTTGGAGAACTGGGCAAAGAAGAATGATAGATTTAAGATGGAAGCAAAGTTTATCAGTAATGTAGACCCGGATGATGCAGCAGCAGTTTTGAACTCCATTGATGTGGCTCATTCTATTTTTGTGCTTGTATCCAAGTCAGGTACTACATTGGAAACATTGACCAATGAATCTTTTGTAAAGGATGCACTGAAGAATGCAGGTTTGGATGCATCTAAACATATGATTGCGGTTACAAGTGAGACTTCGCCACTGGCAAAAAGTGAAGACTATCTTGCGGCTTTCTTTATGGATGATTATATTGGAGGACGTTTCTCTTCTACATCTGCAGTGGGCGGTGCCGTATTGTCATTGGCATTTGGACCGGAGGTATTTGCACAGTTTATGGAAGGTGCTGCGGAGGAAGACAAATTGTCTATGAATGAAGATTTGTTGAAGAATCCAGAGATGCTGGATGCTTTAATCGGAGTATATGAGCGGAATGTACTTGGTTATCCGGCAACGGCAATACTTCCGTACTCTCAGGCACTGAGCCGCTTCCCGGCACATCTCCAGCAATTGGATATGGAATCTAATGGAAAATCTGTAAACCGTTTTGGAGAGCCGGTAGATTATAAGACAGGTCCAGTGATTTTCGGAGAACCGGGAACGAATGGACAGCACTCATTTTATCAGCTTTTGCATCAGGGAACGGATATCGTACCGCTTCAGTTTGTCGGATTTAAAAGCAGCCAGATAGGCACAGATGTTGTGATCCAGGACAGTACAAGCCAGCAAAAGCTTTGCGCGAATGTTGTAGCACAGATTGTAGCCTTTGCATGCGGAAAAGCGGATGAGAACCGCAACAAAAACTTCGAGGGTGGTCGTCCTTCAAGTATTATTATCGGTGAACAGCTTAATCCAAAAGCTCTTGGAGCACTTCTGGCGCATTTTGAGAATAAGGTTATGTTCCAGGGATTTGTATGGAATGTAAACAGCTTTGATCAAGAAGGTGTGCAGCTTGGAAAAGTGTTGGCAAAACGTGTCTTAGCGCATGAGACAGACGGTGCACTGAAAGAATATAGTGATTTATTAAATATTTAAACAAAGAAAGAATTCCCTGCCCGGTACTTCAATGAGAAGTGGGCAGGGAATTTTTATGCCAGTACACGCAGCATATCTTCTGGAAGTGGCGCGATAAATGTCATACGTTCTCCTGTGATCGGATGTGCAAAGCGAAGTCGGTAAGAATGCAGAGCCTGACGGCTGATAAATTCCATATCAGGATTATACAGATAATCTCCGATCAATGGAAAACCAAGATATTTCATATGAATTCGAATCTGATGGGTACGTCCTGTTTCCAAACGAAGGGAAACAAGGCTGTGTCCATTTTTTTCTTCTAGGACTTCATAATGTGTCACAGCGTGTTCTCCGTGTTCAAAATCTACGATCCGCTCGATGACAGAACCGGATTTGCGGGAGAGTGGGGCAGTGATTGTGCCGGAAGCAGGAGAGACACTTCCACGGACAATCGCAAGATAATTCCGTTCGATTACATGGTTATGTGCGTAAGAGGACAGAATGTTGGAACTAAGCATGTGTTTCGCAATGACCGTTACTCCTGAAGTATCTCGGTCCAATCGGTTTGTGCATCGAAAAATAAATGGCTTGTTTTGTTGCTGATAATAATATGCACATGCATTCGCCAGAGAATAGTAGTAGTTATTCATGGATGGATGAATAGGCATTCCAGCAGGTTTGTTCACAACAAGAATATCCTCATCTTCATAAAGAATATTTAAAGGAATATTTGTTGGAGGGATATTTTTTGAGGGTTCTGTTTCTTGAATCCGAATGGTCAGTGTGTCTCCTACAGAGAGCGTCTGGGTAAGATAAAACCAGATTCCATTGACAAGAACACTTTCCGGCATCTTTTTCAATTCTGTCAAATTCTGTCGTGAGTATCCATTCCGGCGAAGGTATTGCTCTATGCGAAGTCCGGATTCCTGTTCTGTAATTTTATAAGTAAGTGTTCGATTCATAATCATATCCATTCTGATGATAAAATTTTCCAGTAATAAATATTTGTTTTATCACTGAATATTTCTTAAAAAGGAACATTTTTTGTGTCAATGATACTAATTTTAAGGTAGTAAGTGAGAAATTGCAAGTCGGAGTATTTGATCTTGGCAGAAACAATAAAAGAGCAGAATTGCAAAGCAATTATGGAATATATATGAGTGTTTGATTTCAGATAAACCAAGGGAATATAAGAAGAAAATTATTCTGAAAAAAAGAAGAAAATATGTGAAAATATAGACAATTTTGAGTTTACTAATAAAAAAAAAGAGAATAGAATCAAACTATGATAGTTTCGTGATTTATTGGGGAGGAGTTAATAAAAAACATGCGGAAAAAGAAGCGAACTGGAAAGGAAGTGGAATGATGGCAGAGGAAAGAAAGCTGATTCTTCAACTGGGGCAGATGATTACTGACCGCATTGGTGTTAAGGTGACCGTGAATGACCCGGAGTATTGGGGATTGGCAGAAGTTTTGACAGATGAAATGGCAGAAGTTTGTTTGTCAATGAAGGTGCGTAAGCCGATGACTCTGGAAGAAATTGCAAAGAAAAGCGGCAAGGACATCAAACGTGTGGAGGAACTTCTTCAGGAAATGTCGGTAATAGGGATGATGGAGTACAACTGGGAGAACGAAGATCATCACAAGCAGTATGTACTTCCGATGTTCGTACCGGGATGTGCAGAGTTTATGATGATGAATGAGAAACAGGTAGAGGAACATCCGATTATTGCGGATTTCTTTGAGAACATGTCTCGGCTGCCTTTGGAGAAAGTAACACCGATGGTTCCGTTGGGCGGTTCCGGTATCGGAATGCATGTGATCCCGGTAGAAAAGGCAATTCCGGCACAGCAGCAGTCTGCAAGTGTAGAGCATATTTCACATTGGCTGAAAAAATATAAAGATAAATATGCAGTGGGTGCCTGTTCCTGTCGCCGTCAACAGAGAGTACGTGGAGAAGGAACTGGCGATATAGAAGGAGATCTCTGCATTGGTGTCGGAGATATGGCTGATTATCTGGTGGAGACTGGAAAAGGACATTATATCGATTATGATGAAGTGATTGATATTCTTGAGCGCTCTGAGGAAAACGGATTTGTACATCAGATTACAAATATTGACGGGGAGGATAAGATTTTTGCAATCTGCAACTGCGCACCGGGTGTCTGTAATGGACTGAGAACGTCACAGTTGTTTAATACACCGAATATGTCACGTTCCGCATATCGTGCACATGTTGAAAAAGAAAAGTGTGTTGCCTGCGGACAGTGTGTTGAGGTCTGTCCGGTGGGCGCAGCAAAGCTAGGGCAGAAGTTGTGTACGAAAAACGGTGAGATTCAATATCCCAAGGCATTGCTTCCAGATGCTGAAAAATGGGGGCCAGATAAATGGGATAGGAATTATCGTAACAATGCCAAGATTAACTGTTATGATACCGGAACTGCTCCGTGTAAAACAGCCTGTCCGGCACATCTTCCGGTGCAGGGCTATGTGAAGATGGCGGGAGAAGGAAGATACATAGATGCTTTGAAGCTCATCAAGCATGAGAACCCTTTCCCAGCAGTTTGTGGTGCAATTTGTAACAGGCGTTGTGAAGAGGCTTGTACGCGTGGAACAATTGATCAGGCAGTGGCAATCGACGAGATTAAGAAATTCATTGCAGAGCAAGAATTGAAGGCAGAGAATCGATATATTCCAAAGTGTGAGAACCATGTGGGAAAATGTTCCCACAAAAAATAGCAGTAATCGGTGCGGGACCTGCCGGTATGTCAGCAGCTTATTATCTGCGGATTAAAGGATATCCTGTTACAGTATTTGAGAAAGAATCCAGAGCAGGCGGTATGTTGATGAATGGAATTCCATCTTATCGTCTGGAGAAATCCGTCATTGAAGCTGAGATGGATGTGCTTCGAGAGATGGGAATAGAATTCAAGTATAACGTAGAAATTGGAAAAGACATTACGATACAGCAGCTGCGGGAAGAAGGCTATCAAGCATTCTATGTGGCAATTGGTGCACAAGGCGGACGATTGGCTGGTGTTCCGGGAGAAGATGGCGAAGGTGTTATTACAGGCGTGGAATTTCTTCGAAATGTCAATCTGGATGAAGAGAGTGCTAAGGTAGAGGGACGCAGTGTTGTTATTGGAGGTGGAAACGTAGCAATCGACGTGGCAAGAACAGCACTTCGTGCAGGTTCAGATCAGGTATCCATGATTGTCCTGGAAACAAGAGAAGAGATGCCGGCTGCAAAAGATGAGATTCAGGAGGCAGAAGAAGAGAGAATTCAGATCCTGAACAGCTGGGGACCGAAAGAGATTCTGTTGGAGAAAGGAAGAGTAAAAGGAGTTGTTCTGAAGAAATGTATCTCTGTATTTGATGACAACCATCGTTTCCGACCAGTCTATGACGAAGAAGACACTATGAGCATTGAGTGTGAAAATGTATTCCTGTCTATCGGACAAAGTATTCAGTGGAATGGATTGTTGGAAGGGACCTCAGTGGAATTGAACCCAAATGGAACTGCCAAGGCAGATCCTGTGACCTATCAGACAGCAGAGCCGGATATTTTTGTTGGCGGAGATATTTATACAGGTCCGAAGTTTGCAATTGATGCGATTGCTGCGGGGAAAGAAGGATGTGTATCGATTCATCGTTTTGTACATGAAGGACAATCTTTGACACTGGCAAGAGATTTGCGGAAGTTTGTAGAGCTGGATAAAGACAATCTGGATATTGAAGAGTTTGATAATGCCAAACGTCAGATCCCAGGTAAAAAAGCAGGAATTGCGACGAAGACATTCCGTGATCTGCGTTCTACATTTACAGAAGAGCAGATTCGGACAGAAGCAAAGCGGTGTCTGGGATGTGGAGCGACGATCGTGGACGAGAACAAATGTATCGGATGCGGTCTATGTACAACACGCTGCGAATTTGATGCAATTCACTTAAGCCGCGATTTACCGGAGGCTAGTAAGATGCGTTCTGCAGAGGATAAGATGAAAGGAATCCTACCGTACACATTGAAGAGGGCAATCAAGATTAAGTTAAATAAGAAAAAATAATATTTTGAAAACACAAGAAAGAGGTTACGGAGGAAGACAGAATGCATGAATTGGGAATTATCGTACATATCAATAAAACATTGCATAGTATTGCTCAGGAGAATCAATTGACAAAGATTGGTTCTGTGACATTAGAAATTGGTGAGGTCAGTACGATTGTTCCGGAGTATCTACTTGACTGTTGGGCATACTATCGAAAAAAGTTTCTTCTGATCGAAGAAGCAGAATTGAAGTACGAGATGCTTCCGGCGGTGACGTTCTGTGAGAATTGCAGTCAGACATATCCAACAGTACAGTACGGGCGAGAGTGCCCATATTGCCATAGCGGCAGGACATATCTGGTTACTGGAGACGAATGCAACATAAAAGAGATAGAAGCACAGTAGACAGAGACATAATTGAAATGTCAATATACAGACAGCAATTTATCGAGAGGGGAGACAAGAAAAAAGGAGGTATTTTTATGTTGTTTCATGTGTATGGCAGTAATGCCGTATATCAGTGGATTGCAATGCTTGGAGTATTGTTGGGATTGATTGTATTGAATGAGATTGCAAGAAGAACAAAACAGGGCAGAATAGTAATGTTTTTTGTGATCCCAGTGATTTTGACGATTTATTTCATCGCTATCGCGGTGGCAGCAGGAAAGGGGCAGTCATGGGCCTTAGAGAACCAGACATATCAGTATATGAATGGGTGGTTCCATTATGCGAAGCTATATGCTTCACTTGCAGGATGTATCGGATTTATGATGATCAAATATGAGTGGGGAATCGGAAAGAAGCATTGGTTTAAGGCATTTCCGTTCGCAATCGTGGCAATTAATATACTGATTGCAGTTGCAAGTGATTTTGAATCCGCAATTAATGGCTGGTACAGTTGGTGGTTGTCTTCAGAAGATGTATGGCTGTATGGAGGATGGCATAATGTGTTTAACGGAATTGCCGGAATCTTGAATATTTTCTGTATGACTGGATGGTGGGCAGTATATTCTTCTAAAGATAAAAAGGATATGATCTGGCCGGATATGATCTGGGTATATATTCTTGTATACGATATCTGGAATTTTGCATATACATACAATTGCCTGCCAACTCATTCATGGTTCTGCGGAATTGCACTTTTACTGGCACCGACAATCGCAGCTCTTTTCTGGAATAAGGGTGGCTGGATAATGAACCGTGCAAATACATTGTGTATCTGGTGTATGTTTGCGCAGGTGTTCCCATTGTTCCAAGAGACGCTGTCTGATGGAACACAAATATTCCCATGGGCTACACTTCCGGTTCTGTATGAAGACGGAACACTGAATGGAATCGTAGCAGGCGGTTCAGCCAATGCAAATCCTACTATGATGACAGTTTTCAGCGTACTGGCTTTAATCGTAAATGCAGTAGCACTGGCATATATCATCAGAACTTCCTTGAAGAATAAGAAGAATCCTTATAAGGGAGAAGTATTCACAGAGTTTAAGTATTACAAAGATGCTGCTGCAAGAGCAGAAATTAAATAAGATAAAATAATGGGAGATCCGGCAGGTGAACGTCGGGTCTCCTTATTTCTTCCTTGACAATGGAAGCATTATAACCGACAATAGAGAATGGTGAAAGATAAGAATATCAGAGACAGAGGAGAAGAATACGATATGAAAATCGGAATCGGAAATGACCATTCAGCGTTGGAATTGAAAGCAGAAATTATTGAATTATTGAAAGCACGTGGACATGAAGTGGTAGATTATGGAACCAACTCGACAGAGAGCTGTGATTATCCGGTATATGGAGAAATTGTTGGGAATGCGGTTGCAAGTGGAGAAGTAGAAAAGGGAATCTTGATCTGCGGAACCGGACTTGGGATTTCTCTGGCAGCCAATAAAGTTAGAGGAATCCGGGCAGCAGTGTGTAGTGATACGTATACAGCAAAGATGTCCAGAGCTCATAATGATTGCAATATTCTTGCGTTCGGTGCTCGTGTGGTCGGTGCAGAGCTTGCGAAGATGATTGTGGAAGTGTGGTTAGATACAGAGTTTGAAGGAGGACGCCATCAGCGCAGAGTGGATTTAATTATGGACGTTGAGCGTAAAGCACACGAAGAATAGACTTCATTTATAAATAAACTTATTATAATTTGTTGTCGTCAGATTTCATATAAGAAGAAACGAAAGTGACTTTTTATATGAAATCTGATTTTTTATAGGAGTAATAAATTTCGATCAGTCAAGTGTGGCTAGCAAATCTTCCAGAACATTATCGACAGAATCGGTTACGTATGTGGAGTAGTAGGAAATACCGGGGGCTGCATTGGACATCGCATAACTTGTCCCGACAAATTGTAGCATTTCTACATCATTATATTGATCTCCAAATGCAATACATTCTTCAGGTTTGATGTCAAGTCTCTTAATCAGTTGCTTTAGAGCGGTACCTTTATTGGTACCTGGAGCGATGAAATCAATCCAGATATTTCCAGAAGTTACAACCTTGATTTCCGCTCCGAACATATTCTGTAGATATTTGAGATATTTGTCAATGATTCGAGGACCATCATTCATACTGCAGATGGCGATTTTCAGAATCGGTCCGTCTACTGTACGAATATCATCTACGATTGTCGTTGTATTCTTCATTACATTGACAATGTGATTGACAAATGCAGAATTATTATTTTCAATAAAACAGGAATCTTCACGGGATACAACAATTTCAAAGCGGGTATCCTTTTTCAGTTCATTTACAATTCGCCGTGCTAAATCTGGATCAATGACAGAACGGCTGATTACTTCATGATTGTGAATACATACAGAACCGTTTTCTGCAATATATGAAATTTCATCTTTGATTGGTGCAAAGACACGTCTTTCGTTATCGTATTGTCTGCCGCTGGCTGCGACAAAGTGAATTCCCTTTTGAATAAGTTGATGGATCAGATCAATAGAACGCGGCGACAAATTTTGAGCATTGCCCTGAAGAAGTGTACCGTCTAAATCACTTGCTACTAATTTTATCATAATGAAAACCTCCGGTATGAATAATTCACCTGTAAATCAATGAATGCTTTTCGTAATATAGGGTAATTTTATATTAGCGTAAAAAAACAAGTTTGTATAGTCCCCCTTTTTGCGAGTTTGTAATATATTGTTTTTATCTTAAAAAATGTTAAATATATTGTTAAAACATGTACAAGATATTACAAAAAAGTGACGCTTTTTGTATGAAAAATATTGTATTTCAAAAGTAATGAGAATATAATAGGAGTGATTTCTTGGTAAAGATAAAAAAGGGGAAAGAAAAATGGGTAAATATTTTGGAACAGATGGTTTTCGCGGGGAAGCCAATATAGTATTGACAGTAGAACATGCATTTAAAGTAGGTCGTTATCTTGGCTGGTATTTTGGTCGAGAACACAAGGCCAGAATTGTTATTGGAAAGGATACCAGACGCAGCAGTTATATGTTTGAAGATGCGCTTTCAGCAGGTCTGACATCTTCCGGTGCAGATGCATACTTGCTTCATGTCACAACAACGCCAAGTGTATCTTATGTAGTCAGAACGGAAGATTTTGACTGTGGCATTATGATTTCTGCAAGCCATAATCCGTATTATGATAATGGTATTAAGATTATCAATGGAAAAGGGCATAAAATGGAAGCTGAGGTCGAAGCCCAGATTGAAGCATATATTGACGGAGAGCTTCCTGAACTGCCATTGGCGACAAGGGATAACATTGGACGAACGGTGGATTATGCAGCAGGAAGAAATCGATATATTGGACACTTAATTTCTCTGGCAACCCGTTCTTTTAAAGATATGAAGGTAGGATTAGATTGTGCGAACGGAAGTTCTTCCAGTGTTGCCAAGAGTGTGTTTGATGCACTTGGGGCAAAAACTTATGTGATCAGTAACGAACCGGATGGCTTGAATATTAATACTAACTGTGGTTCTACGCATATTGAACAGCTACAGACATTTGTCAGAGAAAAGAAGTTGGATGTGGGATTTGCATTTGATGGAGATGCTGATCGCTGTATCGCAGTGGACGAAAATGGAAATGTAGTAGATGGAGATCTGATCCTCTATGTATGTGGAAAATATCTGATGGAGCAAGGCAAGCTGGCAGGAAATACGATTGTAACAACAATTATGTCCAATCTGGGACTTTATAAAGCTTGCGATAAGATTGGTATGCATTATGAACAGACTGCAGTCGGCGATAAATATGTGCACGAAAATATGTTGCAGAATGGATATGTTCTTGGTGGGGAGCAGTCTGGACATATTATTTTCAGCAAGCATGCAAGAACAGGAGATGGAATATTAACCTCTTTGATGATTATGGAAGTTATTATGGAAAAGAAACAGTCCCTTGCACAGCTTTGTGAAGAAGTGAAGATTTATCCACAGCTTCTGGAGAATGTACGTGTTATAGATAAGAAGACTGCAAGAGAGAATCTGGCAGTGCAGAAAGCGGTAGAGGAAGTGGCAGAAGCACTTGGTGAGAATGGAAGAATTCTGGTGCGTGAGAGTGGTACAGAGCCGGTTATTCGTGTTATGGTAGAAGCCGCTACAAATGAAATCTGTGCAGAACATGTAAATCGTGTGATTACAGTAATTAAAGAGCAGGGACTGGCAGAATAGATGGCTGAGAAGAGGGCAAAGTTGGATGCTTTTAGAGTTAAAATAGAGAAAAATGAGTGATAGACAACATATCTGTGGAATATTCAGAAAATTTTTTGACCTTTTTCTGAAATTGCGCTATAATACCCTTTGTAACAAAACGGAATCTGAGCAAAAGAGGTTGAATACTTGAGCGTTTTTTAGGAGGGAGCAAGTTCATGGCAACAAAACGAGTGGCAAAGAAAGTGGCAGCAAAGGCTGCAAAAGCTGCAGAGGTAAAAGTGGCAGAAACAAAAACTGCAAAGACAACGGAAGCTAAGACAGCGGAAGGTACTCCAGTGAAGGAAACTCCAAAAGCGATTGCAACAAAGAAAGATACAACAAAAGCAATTGAGACCAAGGCGGCTGTTCTTGTAGAGGAAGTACCAGTGGAGAAACCGGCGACAAAGAAGGTCGCAGTGAAGAAGCCTTCAGCAAAGAAAACGACGGCAAGGAAAGCAGAAGTGAAGACAGAAATGTTCCTTCAGTTTGCAGGAAAAGAATATACTGATAAAGAAATCTTCCAGAAGGTAAAAGATATCTGGACAAAAGTTCTCAAAAATAGAGTTGGAGATATGAAGAGCGTCCAGATTTATCTGAAGCCGGAAGAGTCTGCTGCTTACTATGTAATAAATGGAGATACAACCGGAAAGGTTGAACTGTAAATATAGATTGAGTATTGAATACACAATACTCATGCCTAAAAGCTATAAAAATATCCCTGCGTGACTATTCGTGCAGGGATATTTTTATTAAAAACTTCAAAGTACCCTTTGATTAGAAAGTGATATTGTATTATTACGTTCTTTTCTACATTATCTGCACCATTTAGAGCTTTTAAGAGTTTTCCATTTTTCCGTGTGTACATACAAGTACAAAACTGATGAAGATTGAAGAGGGCACTATATATGCAGAAAAAATGATGAGACTGTAGTATTTAGTGATGTCGATAAAGTAGTTAATGCAATGGACATACGCAGTTATAATCCATTGGAAGAATGAAAAGACTGCGGCTTTTTTAGTTATTTACATCTGTTTAAACCTTTTTACAGAAAAGCATGACGGTACTAAGTGTAAATGGTATAATACACTTATATTAAAAAATCTACAAATTGTAAAAGATAATATGCAGAAAGCAGGTGAAAATATGGACAGACTGGAACAACAGCTTCAATTTATCGTAGAAATTGACAAGGTGAAAAATGTTTTCAGACAGACGTATCTGGCAGATGGAAAGCGAAAAGAAAATGACGCAGAGCATTCATGGCACATTGCTTTGATGGCATATCTTCTTCAGGAATATGCAGATGCTCCGGTAGATGTGCCCAAAGTGATGCTGATGGTATTGATCCATGACTTGGTAGAAATCGATGCGGGCGATACTTATGCTTATGATGCTGCAGGAGCTGCAACGAAGCGGGAAAGAGAGCTGAAAGCTGCTGAAAGAATCTTTGGAATTTTGCCAGAAGATCAGGGGCGTTATCTTCGGAGTCTTTGGGATGAATTTGAAGAATATGAGACTGCAGATGCTAAATATGCACATCTACTCGATAACTTCCAACCTCTTATACTCAATGATGCAAGCAACGGAAAAAGCTGGGAAGAACACGTTGTGAAGAAAGAGCAGATTTATAAGAGAAATGAGAAAATCCCAGATACATCTAAAGAAGTTTGGAAGAAAATGCAGGAGATTATTCAGAAGCATATTGAACTAGGGCATGTAAAAGAAACACTAGAATAAATGTGAGGGCGAAAGCTGACAAAGGAAAACAGATTGGAAACATGGAAGGGGGCTATTGTATGTACGAAGAGGAAGTGCAGCAATTGCAGAAAATGATAGATGAAAGCAGTGCTATTGTATTTTTTGGAGGGGCTGGGGTTTCTACAGAAAGCAATATCCCAGATTTTCGCAGCGCAGATGGTCTCTATCATCAATCTTATAGATATTCACCGGAACAGGTGGTAAGTCATAGTTTTTTTATGCAACATACAGAAGCCTTTTATGAATTCTACAAAGAGAAAATGATGATTCTGGATGCAAAGCCGAATCCGGCACATTTGAAACTGGCAGAACTTGAACAGGCAGGAAAACTTTCAGCAGTTGTTACTCAGAATATTGATGGATTACATCAAGCGGCAGGAAGTAAAAATGTATATGAATTACACGGAAGCATTATGCGAAATTATTGCATGGACTGTGGTGCGTCTTATGATGCGTTTTATGTGAAAAATGCGAAAGGAATTCCACGTTGTGAGAAGTGCGGAGGAGTAATTAAACCAGATGTTGTTCTTTATGAGGAAGGGTTGGACAGTGCAACGATTCAGGGGGCAATACAGGTAATTAGTCAGGCAGATCTGCTCATAATCGGTGGGACTTCATTGGTTGTATATCCTGCTGCAAGTTTCATAGATTATTTCCGTGGGAAATATCTGGTACTGATTAATAAATCTGAGACAGGAAGAACAGTTCATACCAGTCTCACTATTTCGGCTCCAATCGGACAGATATTAAGGAGGATAGAAGTGAATTAGTGAGTGATAAGAAAAGACTGAAGTAAGAATTAACCTCAGTCTTTTTTTATGTGATCGCTTATTTTTGAAAATCTATACTAATTTTTGTATAACTTCATTCCCAGCCACCCCTGTATATGAGAGAACATAGCTTCATCAGGTTCAAGAATGATACAGGTAAGTTTTTGGTCAAGTGTAATCATGACAGCATAGGCCTTTCTATCTGCATTTCCAGAAGAAAAATCATATGTCTTAGCCGGCTGATAAGAGCGAAGCTGAGAAGAACCGACCGGTGCCATAATCTCTGCCTGTTGAATGTCAAAAGACAACAGGCGTTTTCTTTTGGATTTGCTGTAAATCGCATCGATATCCATATCATGATTCAGCAGTACATATTCATATTCTACATTCAATTTGGGAAATACAAAATAATAAGCAAGCACTGCCAGTACTACTGCTGTGAAAATTGCAAGAAATCCGATAAATGGCATTCCGAAAAATGCAACAGCGATGATTACAAAAATAGTGAGAAAACGGATGACAAAATCCATCGGACGTGATTTTCGAGTTACCAGTTGTTCGCAATAAGCATCATTCATAATGTGACTTCCTTTCTGTCTGTAAATAATTCAATACCATGGAGGCAATTTTAAATGTCATAGCATCTTCAAAATGCCGTAAATCTAGTCCGGTTCGTTTTTCAACTTGCTCCAGACGATAAATCAGAGTATTTCGGTGCATATGGAGCTGCCGAGCAGTTTCTGCAATGTTGAGATTATTCTGCAGAAAGCGATCAATGATCATCGTTGTTTCCACATCCAGAGAATCCGGAATCTCCGGACCGAAGATTTCGGATAAGAATTCCTCGCAAATATCGGGTGAAAGCTGATAGATAAGCCGTCCTACGCCAAGTCTGCCGTGAGAAAATACATTCTGTCCAGAAGC
>JAHHTO010000037.1 GCA_020024595.1 Schaedlerella sp. | reverse complement strand
TCCGACAGGTCTCTGAAAAACATTCTACTTCTACTCTTTCTCTTCTTCGTCTCTACAATATACTTGTTTATTATAAGAAGATTACGCCAAGAAGTCAAGGTAAAATATCCTCATTTTTCTGTTTTCTGTGCCTGTTACCCCAATGCAACATCCAGGATCATCATAAGCGTAAATCCAACTGCTACACCTATCGTTCCAATATTCGTATGTGTTCCCGTCTGCGACTCCGGAATAAGCTCCTCTACCACTACATAAATCATTGCTCCTGCTGCAAAAGCCAATAAATATGGCAAAATTGGCACAACTAGACTTGTAAGAAGAATTGTCAGCAATGCCGCAATTGGCTCCACAGCTCCTGATGCTGCACCATATAAAAATGCTTTTCCTTTGGAATGCCCTTCGCTTCGAAGTGGCATCGACACAATCGCCCCTTCAGGGAAATTTTGAATCGCAATCCCCACAGACAAAGCAAATGCTCCTGCAAGAGATATCATTGTATTTCCACTCATCATTCCTGCGAACGCAACACCTACCGCCATTCCCTCCGGAATATTATGGAGTGTTACTGCAAGGACAAGCATTGTTGTTTTCTTTAAATTGGCTGGAATCCCTTCTGGTACATCGTCATTTAAATGTATATGCGGAGTCAACGTATCCAACAAAAGCAAAAATCCCATTCCCAATAAAAATCCAACGGATGCCGGAATCCACGCAATTACCCCCTGCTCTTCGCTCGTATCAATTGCCGGAATCAGAAGTGACCAAACAGATGCAGCGATCATCACTCCAGAAGCAAACCCCAGCAATGCTTTCTGCAATTTCTCGTTCATTTCCGCTCTCATAAAAAAGACCATCAATGCACCAAGTGTCGTTCCCACAAAGGGGATTAAAATTCCAATCCAGACATTTCCATTCATTTTTCTTCCTCCTCCTGTATCTATCCTGATTATATTTTTCTTTGCCTCACTCCTTCGGCGGTTCCCGAAGTTTCAATATTCCATCCACTAAAATCCGAATATCGTCCAGAATATAATCAAACGCACCTGCCTGAAGCATGTTAATCAGCACCATACCAATCGGCACTGCCAAAATCATTCCGATCACACTTCCCAATCGATATCCTACATACAAAAGTAATAATGTCACCAAAGGATTCATTCCCACACTGTCAGCAACCAATTTGGGTTGCAAAAATTGCCGTACAATCTGCGTTATCGCATACAACACAATCAATATAGCCGCAGTCTTATAATCTCCCATCAGGAACAGATACAATCCCCATGGTATCATTGCCGTTCCCGTACCAAAAAACGGAAGGAAATCCAAAAAAGAAATCAGAAATGCCACCAACACATAATACCGAACTCCAAGAACCGCAAATCCAATCAACAAGATCAAAAAGACAACTCCCATTATTTTAAATTGGGCTTTAAAATAACCGCCAACCGCATACCGCAGATTGTCCATTACAAGTGTCATCCGCTTCTCAATAGATGGAGGCGCCATCTGCTTCATCCATTTTAATACTTCTTCTCTCTGAATTGTAAAGAAATAAGCCGATAATACTGCTACAATCACAGAAATCAAATAGAACGGAAGCCTCTTGGCAAAATTTCCAGCAGCCATTACTGTTGGTTCAGTCACATATCCATCCAAATTTGCCACAAATGAATTCCACCCATTTTGAACACCATCTGGAAGTTTCGTAAATAAACCAGACATGGTGCTGCCGATCTGCCGCAATCCGCTTTCTAGCTGTGCGTACATTTCTGGAATATTCTCGATCAAATCTCCTACTTCTATAATGATTCTTGATGTAGCAAAGTAAATTCCTGTTACAATCAATCCAATCACCAGAATAACAATCAAGGCAGACCCAAGTTTTTTCACTATATTAAATTGTTTTTCTAACCAATTGACAAGCGGTGCCGCAATGGCAGAAATAATCCACCCGATTACAAACGGCATCAAAAAGAGAATCGCCTGTATTCCTAAGTAAATAAATGACATTGTTGCAAGTATACTGAATATCAAACTTACAACGATCTGCCAATATGGCCGCTTATTTTCCATAAATTCTACACCTCAATCTTTATTCAAGTTCTACAGTTGCTGTCTTCTTATAAAAATTCTGTTTCTACCAGTTCCCATATTTCATCCCGTCCCTGTTTGCTTATCGAAGAAAAAGGGATGATTCTCGTTCCCTGAATCAGATTCATTCCTTCTTTTACCATTTTTACATGCTTCTGTACCTGACTTCGTTTCAATTTGTCCAGTTTTGTCGCAATGATAATCGGATGAAATCCATGTTCCACAATCCACTCATACATCATTTTGTCATTTGCAGATGGCTCATGACGAATATCAATGAGCAGAAATACCGCTTTTAGCTGCTTAGAACCATGTAAATATCGTTCAATTAAATTTCCCCATTGTGCCTTTTCTTTTTCCGATACTTTCGCGTACCCATATCCCGGCAAATCCACCAGATACATTTCATCATTAATATTATAAAAATTAATCGTCTGTGTTTTTCCCGGTGTTGCGGAAATTCTGGCATAAGATTTGCGATTCATCAATGCATTGATCAATGATGATTTTCCCACATTTGACTTGCCTGCAAACGCAATCTCCGGCAATTCATTTTCCGGCAGCTTGCTTGTGATTCCACAGACTGTTTCAAGATTTATATTTTTAATTACCATAGATCATCTCTCCTATTCCACAAATGCATATTCCAAAACTTCTTTCATACTCTCCACTGGCACAATATTGATCCCATCTGTAATCTCCTGTGTCAATTCTTCTACATCTGCTTGATTTTTAGACGGAATCAGTACTTCCTGAATCCCTGCATTTTTCGCTGCAAGCAGCTTCTCTTTCAATCCTCCAATAGGAAGTATTCTGCCTCGCAATGTTACTTCTCCGGTCATTGCCAACTTTGCCTTCACTTTGCGATTTATTATAGCAGAGAGAATCGCTGTTACCATTGTAATTCCAGCTGAAGGACCATCTTTTGGTACAGCCCCTTCCGGAATATGTACATGAATATCATGCTTTTTAAAATACTCTTCCTCAATTCCATATTGTTTTCCGATCGAGCGTATATAACTGATTCCAGTCTGTGCAGATTCTTTCATCACATCTCCAAGCTGTCCGGTCAGCATCAACTCTCCGCTTCCTGACATTACATTGACTTCGATCTGCAAGGTATCTCCACCCACACTTGTCCATGCAAGTCCCCGAACAACTCCCACTTCATCAGCTTCATTTGCCATTTGATAAGAATATTTTTCTTTGCCCAGATATTTCTCCAGATTTTTTGCTGTAACGGAAACCTTTTTCTTCTCTGTTGTCAGAATTTCTTTTGCTGTTTTTCTGCAGACATTGCTGATTTTGCGCTCCAGCTGACGTACCCCGGCTTCTTTTGTATAATTTCTTGACATCTTCCAGACAGCCTCTTTGCTAAAACTTAGCATTTTTGATGTCAGTCCGTTCTTCTCCAATTGTTTGGGAATGAGATGTTCCATGGCGATATGTAACTTTTCATTCTCTGTATAACTACTGATTTCAATCACTTCCATACGATCTAGAAGTGGCTTTGGAATCGTCTGCACTGAATTCGCTGTTGTAACAAACAATACCTCTGAGAGATCTAACGGTACTTCCAGATAATGATCACGAAAAGCATAATTCTGTTCACTGTCCAGAACTTCCAACAATGCAGAAAATGTATCACCTTTATAGTCTTGACTGACTTTATCTATTTCATCCAACAAAATCAGAGGATTTTTCACACCTGCACGCTTTATAGCATTGGCAATCCGTCCCGGCATAGCTCCCACATATGTTTTTCTGTGACCACGTATTTCAGCCTCGTCCCGGATTCCTCCCAATGAAATGCGCACATATGGCTTTTTCAATGCTTTTGCCAAAGATTTGGCTATGGATGTTTTACCAGTTCCCGGCGGTCCCATTAGGCAGAGGATCGGGCTGTCACCCTTTCGCGTAAGAGAACGCACAGCCAAAAATTCTAACACACGCTCTTTCACTTCTTCCAGCCCATAGTGTTCTTCTTCTAGGATCTGTTCCGCATATGCCAGATCATGACTATCTTCTACACTGTCCTCCCAAGGCATCTCCAGAACGGTTTCTATATAAGTTCGAATCACTCCACTCTCTGCCGGAGAATTCATAGAACTCTTGAAACGGTTGATTTCCTTTTTCAACTTCTCTTTCACTTCATCAGAGGCATTCAAATTCTCCGCCTTTACTTCAAATTCTTCTGCTTCACTGACAGTATCATCCTCACCAAGCTCCTCACGAATAAGTTTCAGCTCTTCCCTTAAAATATATTCTCTCTGATGCTTATCCACACGTTCTTTCACTTTTATGCGAATATCATTTTTAATATCCAGAATCTGAACTTCATTCACCAGTTTGAACGCCAGTAATTCATACCTTTTCCAGAAATCTACCTGATCTAGCAGTTCCTGCTGCTCTTTATAGTACAATGGAATGCTTGCTGCTATCTCATCTACCAGCTTTTTCAAACTTCTGATTTCCAGTATCTGCGCCACATTTTCCTTTGTCAGTTTCCCGTTCTTGGATGCATACTCCACAAACATATCCTTCAGTCCGCGTGTCATGGCTTCCACATTCATCCCTTCTGGAATCACAAAAGCAGATTCATCAACCACCTCGATTTCTGCACGCAGACAGGATTCTTCAAGTTCCATATTTTTCAGAACGCCTCTTGTCTCTCCTACCACCATCACACGTATAATCTGCTTCGGTAGCTTAACAATCTGTCTAATATATGCAACGGTTCCAACTTCATACACATCATCCTGTTCCGGATCCTCTATATCAATCGACTTTTGTGCCGATAAAAACACTTTCTGTTCTTCTTTCATCGCCTGCGAAATAGCCTCCACAGACTTCTTCCTACTGATGTCAAAATGTGCTGCCATTTCCGGCATAATTACCATTCCGCGAAGAGCCACCATCGGAAGTACTCTCTTTTTCTCCTCCATGTTGTTCCTTTCTTACAAGCTATTTTCCGGATTATCGAAGCCATTTCTCCGTATCCGATACTTTGATTATACTCTCAAACTGTGAAGATTGCCAGAAAATAAAATATGTAACTTTCAGGCATCTCAAATAAAAAAGGCAGGTGAATCTACACCTGCCCATAAACCTTATGCACTCTCCGGTGTCAGGAAGGATTTCCGTTCCTCTCCATCACATTCATAGAGGGGTTTCCCCGTTCCTTTCACGACATCTTTCGTAATTCTGCATTCCTTGATCGTCTCATCCGATGGAACACGGAACATGGTATCCATCATGATATCTTCCATAATCGCTCGCAATCCTCTTGCCCCTGTTTTTCTCGCCAGAGATGTCTCTGCAATAGCAGTTAGTGCCTCGCGTTCAAAAATCAAACGCACACCATCCAGTTCCAGAAGTTTCTGATACTGTTTCACAATTGCACTCTTCGGCTCTGTTAAAATCCGAACCAGTGCATTCTTATCCAACATATTCAACGATACTGTTACCGGCAGACGTCCTACCAACTCTGGAATCAGACCGAATTTCACCAAATCCTGTGGCAACGCTTCGTGAAGAAGCACATCTACATCGTATTCATGTTTAGAAGCAATTTCAGAATTAAAACCGATAGATTTTCTATCTAGCCGTGTCTCAATAATCTTGTCCAAGCCTTCAAAGGCTCCACCACAAATAAACAAAATATTCGTCGTATCAATCTGAATCAGTTCCTGATGTGGATGCTTTCTTCCACCCTGCGGTGGTACAGATGCAACAGTTCCTTCAATAATCTTAAGAAGTGCTTGCTGCACACCCTCTCCGGAAACATCTCTTGTTATGGACGGGTTTTCAGATTTTCTTGTAATCTTATCTATTTCATCGATATAAATAATCCCGTGCTCTGCCCGCTCGATATCTCCGTCTGCAGCCTGAATGACTTTCAGCAGAATATTTTCCACATCTTCTCCCACATATCCGGCTTCTGTCAATGCGGTTGCATCAGCAATCGCAAACGGTACATTCAAAATTTTTGCCAACGTCTGCGCAAGAAGTGTCTTACCGCATCCTGTTGGTCCCAACATCAAAATGTTACTCTTCTGCAGTTCCACGCCCAAATCAGACCCTGCCATAATTCTCTTGTAGTGATTATATACGGCTACGGAAAGTACCTTTTTCGCCTCATCCTGCCCAATCACATAATCATCCAGAAACGCTTTAATTTCTTCCGGTGTCAGAAGATTGATATCTTCAAACCCTCTTTTCTCATCATATTCAAATTCTTCCTCGATAATCTCCGCACAGACGTCAATACATTCATCACAAATGTATGCTCCATTTGGTCCCGCAATCAGCTTGCGTACCTGCGCCTGTGATTTTCCACAAAAGGAACATCTTACTGTGTCATCCATCAGTTTTCCTGCCATACTTCTCTCACCTCTATCTGCCATTTTAAAACTTTCTGTATCATGAGCAAAGATTCATGTACATGCAGGTTATTCCTTGCGCTATACATGAATCTTCTATGTTTTAATGACTGGCAATTACCTCATCTATTAATCCATATTCCTGTGCCTGCTGTGCGGACATAAAGTTATCTCTCTCTGTGTCAACTTTGATGACTTCCAGAGGCTGTCCAGTATTCGCAGCCAAAATTTCATTCAACTTCTGACGGGTACGCAGAATATGCTCTGCAGCGATCTGAATTTCAGTCGCCTGTCCTTGCGCTCCGCCGGACGGCTGATGAATCATGATTTCTGCATTTGGCAACGCAAAACGTTTCCCTTTTTTGCCGCCGGAAAGCAAAAATGCACCCATACTTGCAGCCATCCCGATACACACGGTGGAAACATCACATTTGATGTACTGCATCGTATCATAGATTGCCATTCCCGCTGTCACAGATCCGCCCGGGCTGTTAATATAAAGCTGAATGTCCTTGTTTGGATCATCCGCCTCCAGGAAAAGAAGCTGCGCAACAATAATATTCGCTGACACATCATTTACTTCCTCTCCAAGAAAAATAATTCTGTCTTTCAGTAATCTTGAGTAAATGTCGTAGGAACGTTCCCCACGGCTTGTCTGTTCAATGACATAAGGTACTAAACTCATTTAATGACCTCCTAACATTATGCATCTACAAATGAAACTGTCCCCCATAAAGTCACTCGTTCAGCCTATGGCTAAACTGTTACTTCCTTTGATTTATGCCTCTACTGCTGCATCTGAAATCAGAGTTACCGCTTCCTGAACTGCAATATCATCCTTCATCTGAGCTTTTTCATTCTCACCCATGAATTCTTTCAATTTTTCTACTTCCATCTGGTAAGACTCTGCCATCTTCTGGAGTTCTTCATCCAAACGCTCATCAGAAATCGCAATATTCTCAGCCTTTACAACAGCTTCCAGAACCAGTCTTGTTCTAATTCTCTTCTCTGCCTGTGGCTTCATCTCTTCCATCATCTTCTCAACAGTCATACCTGTAAACTGGAAATACTGCTCCAAGCTCAGACCTTGCTGCTGAACACGACGTGCAAAATCATCTACCATCTGTCTAACCTGCAAGTCGATCATTGGCTGTGGAATATCCATCTGTGCATTCTCAACTGCCTGCTCTACTGCCTGATCTTCTCTCTTTTCTTTACCTTCACGTTCTTTACGTTCTTTAATATTCTTCTTTACTTCAGCTCTGTAATCTTCCAGTGTTTCGCATTCAGATACATCAGAAGCAAACTCATCATCCAACTCTGGAAGTTCTTTTGCTTTGATCGCATGTACTGTACATTTGAATGTTGCAGCCTTTCCTGCCAAGTCTTTTGACTGGTAATCCTCTGGAAATGTCACATTCACTTCTGTCTCTTTATCAATCTCGGCGCCAATCAACTGTTCTTCAAACCCTGGAATAAAAGAACCAGAACCAATTGTCAGTGGATAATCTGTACCCTTTCCACCATCAAATGCAACACCGTCAACAAATCCTTCAAAATCCAAAGTTACAATATCTTTGTCCTGAACCGCACGGTCTGTTACTTCAATTGTTCTTGCATTACGCTCGCGCTCTTTTTCAATTTCTTCATCTACTTCTTTCTGTGTCACTCTTGTAGAGTATTTATCTACTTTCAGTCCTTTGTACTCACCCAGCGTTACTTCCGGTTTTACTGCAACTTCTGCTGTAAAAATAAACGGCTTTCCTTTTTCAAGCTGTACAACATCAATCTTCGGCTGAGAAGCAATCTCTAGTTCACACTCATCATATGCTTTTCCATACGCTTCAGAAATCATGCTGTTTGCAGCATCATCGTAGAAAATCTCCGGTCCGTACATTTTCTCGATCATCTGACGCGGAACCTTTCCTTTACGGAACCCCGGCAGACTGATTTTCTTACGCTCTTTCAAATATGCTGCCTGCAGAGCTTTCTCTACTTCTTCTGCAGCAACTTCAATTGTGAGCTTTGCCATATTATGCTCTAATTTTTCTACCTGTAAACTCATTTTTAGTTTCCTCCTTGATTCGTACCTTTTTATCTCTTATGGACGCTGCTTTGTCCTATAAGTTTACATTCAGGTATACTGCTTTCTTATCGAATAAAAATGAACATTCGCAGTCATTGAAACAGTATAGCATAAATACCCCTAGATTTCCAGTATTTTTTCCTCTTTTAGTCAAACAAAATAGACTGGCACACCTCTTCTGCCTTTTCGTTTCCACACAAAACTTCTGTTAATTTGAGTGCAAATGGAATTGCAGTCCCCATTCCTCGACTGGTGATCACATGTCCATCGTGCACTACTGGGTCCATCTTCACATCTGCGCCGATCAACTTTTCTTCAAAGGATGGATAACAACAAGCTTTCTTCCCCTTCAAAATCCCCAGTCCTCCCAGCACACTCGGCGCTGCACAAATTGCAGCCACATACTTGTTCTCTTTATCATATGTACGTAGTAGCTCACACAGACCTTCATGTTCCCGCAAATGTAAAGTCCCCGGCATACCACCTGGAATCACCAACATATCTGTATCCGCAAAATCCATCTCTTCAAATACAATATCCGTTTCCATTCTAATCTGATGCGCACCAGCTATCCCTTTCTTTCCGGTTACAGAAACCATATCCACATGAACTCCTGCACGGCGTAGTACATCTACAACTGTAAGCGCTTCAATTTCTTCACATCCATCCGCAAAAAATACACTGACTTTCTTCATGTTATCCGCCTCCTTACTTTCACACTGATTTTACTATACGTGAAAGATTTTTTATAGTCAACCGAATTCTGCGTATTTTACTGCGTCATTTTCCTTCTCAACAAAACTATTTACAAAAATTTCCTTTTCATACTATAATACAAACATAATTACAAGATTCACACTGGAGGTTCTTATGGAGATTGAGCGAAAATATTTAATTCAAAAAGAGAACATACCGTTTCAGTTGGAAGATTATCCGTGCCGGCATATCGAACAAGGTTATCTCTGTACGACCCCTGTTGTGCGCATTCGCCGTGATAACACTGACTATATTCTCACCTACAAGTCCAAAGGACTAATGGTACGGGAAGAATACAACCTCCCCTTAACCAAGGAGTCTTATCAGCATTTAAAAAAGAAAATAGACGGACGTCTGATTGTCAAGGATCGCTATGTCATTCCTCTGACAGTCGGTTTGGATGATAACACTGTTTCCGACCCCACTAACACTTTATACATAGAACTTGATTTTTTCCAAGAGGAGTTATCTGGATTAATCCTTGCAGAAGTAGAATTCAATGACAAAGAAACTGCTACTCATTTTACTCCACCTGCCTGGTTTGGCGAAGATGTCACATACTCATCCAAATATCACAACAGCACATTAAGTTTTTCAGAACTTTCAGAATACATCTATTAATCTTATTTCGGTAAACATTTTGTTGCTTTTCTTTATTCCGCTATGTCTTGTTGCATAACAATCTCTGTTATCGGGAAAATTGTTATAATTAACTCTCATTTTAATTCTTTAATTTCCAGATAACGGAGGAGATATTGTGGCAAACCTGCAATTAACCAAAAATCTATACAACTACAGAGAGGCACACGGCTATACACAGGATAAAGTCAGTAAATATTTGAATATTACGCGACAGGCTTACTCCAATTACGAAACTGGTAAACGTGACCCAGACGTAGACCTTCTGATTAAACTTTCTGAACTATATGGAATCACTCTGAACCAGTTAATTTTGGATTCTTTCAGTACTTCCTTTATTCGAGAGTCTCGCCCTCCTTATATTGTAGCAACAGAGCCAGAAAGCAAAGCCACACTTTTCCTTACAAAAGAAGAAGCTGATTTTATTATGAAGTATCGGGAAGCCAGCAACGACGACCGCTACCTGGTAGCAAAAATATTAAATAATTAATTTCATCCTCACCTTCTGCAACACAGGAGTTGGCTTTTTCAGTCAAAAGAAAATGGATGCTGCCCATAATTTGCATGCATCCATCCGCCAGTTTCCCAATCATTCCGTGATAAATCGACTTCGTTCCTTATTATATTGCTTTCTAACCTGCAAGCCCAAACCGGTCATGCACAGCCACCATTGCACGCTCTACATCATTTTCATCAATCAATACGGTAATCCGCACTTCTGAAGTAGAAATCATATTGATATTTACCTGTGCATTGAAAAGTGCTTCAAACATCTTGGCGGCAACCCCCGGATTACTCATCATACCTGCACCTACAATAGAAATCTTTGCCACATTATCCTTATGCGTAATCTCCTGAATGGTCAGCGCCTCTTTATTTTCCTCCAGTGTACTCAACGTTTCATCCAGATCATCCTGCGCAACTGTAAATGAAATATCCTTTGTTCCAGCACGTCCTACAGACTGCAGGATGATATCTACATTAATCCCCTTTTTTGCAAGAATATTAAATATTTTAAACGCAATACCGGGCTTATCATCCACTCCGATAACAGACACTCTTGATGTATTTTTATCAGATGCCACTCCGCTGATCAGCATTTTTTCCATCTTCGCTACCTCCTTAACTACCGTTCCTTCCGACCGGTTCAAGCTTGACCGTACAATCAGTTGTACTCCGTATTTTTTTGCCATTTCTACAGAACGGTTATGCAACACCTTTGCTCCCAAGGACGCCAATTCCAACATCTCATCATAACTGATCTGCTCCAATTTTCTGGCATTTGGAACGATTCGTGGATCTGCAGTATATACACCATCTACATCCGTATAAATTTCACATGCATCTGCATGAAGCGCTGCAGCGATCGCAACTGCAGTTGTATCAGAGCCACCACGTCCTAATGTTGCGTAATCCTCATATTTATTGATCCCCTGAAATCCGGTTACAATTATAATTTTCCGATACTCCAGTTCATGATCAATCCGATCTGTATCAACTTTCTTAAAACGAGCATTTCCATAAGTGGAAGTACAATGCATCCCCACCTGAAATGCATTCAAAGATACGGTTGGTACTCCGAATGTTGCGATCGCCATCGCCATCAGAGATACCGACACCTGCTCGCCTGTTGTAAGTAGCATATCCATCTCTCTTCTAGATGCGTTGGGATTAATGTCTTTCGCCTTTTTGATCAATTCATCCGTTGTATCTCCCATAGCGGAAAGAACAACGATCACATCGTTTCCTTTTCTGTATTCTTCGACACACCGCTCTGCCACATTAAAAATATGTTCCTTATCCTTTACAGAACTGCCACCGAATTTTTTTACTATCAGCATATTTCCCTCCTACTGGAATAAATGTGTAATCAGACGGTATCCCTCTTCTTCCAAAATTCCACTTTCCTGTCCACTCTTTTCGTTATAGGCGGATGCACCCGCATGCACTTTTGTGCTGTCATACAACATATAGGGAACCGGCTCTCCGGTGTGTGTCCGCACCCGAATCGGAGTTGGATGATCCGGAAGCACCAACATCCGGAAATCCACACCCAAATTCTTCAACGTCTCTGTCACCGGACCAATAATCTGTGCATCAATATTTTCAATCGCTTTTATCTTATCGCAAATACTGCCCTGATGTCCCATTTCATCCGGTGCTTCTACATGAATATATACAAAATCATACTTCTCTTTCGTCAATGCGTCGATTGCCGCCTGTGCTTTTCCTGCATAATTGGTATGTAACCCGCCATTGGCACCTTCAACCTCTATGTTATGCATCTGCGCACCCACTGCAATTCCTTTTAACAGATCCACCGCTGAAATCATAGCACCCTTGACATGATACTGTTTTTCAAAAGAATCCAGACAAGGTCTCGTTCCTGCTCCCCAGAACCAGGCGGAGTTTGCAGGTTTCATTCCTCTCTTTCGTCGTGCTTCGTTTATTGGATGATGATTTAGAATATCATAACTTTTCTCCATCATTCCACGCAGCACTCCATCCTCCGGCAAGTATTCTCCGATTCTTTTTGTCAGAATATCGTGCGGTGCTGTTAAATCCAGCACTTTCCCATGCTCCCAAATCAAAAGATGGCGGTAACTGATTCCGGTATAAAACTGATATCCATCCTGTTCCAGACCTTCTTTTAGTGCTTCCATCAAAACTTCTGCTTCTTCTGTACTTATTTCATCTGAACTATGATCCAAAATATGTCTGTCCTCGTAGTTCTCTTCCTCTTCAGACAATGTCACAATATTACAGCGGAAGGAGACATCTTCCTGTTTCATATCCACTCCGATACTTAACGCTTCCAAAGGAGAACGACCAGTATAATATTTTTTCGGATCATAGCCAATCACAGACAGATTTGCCGTATCACTCCCCGGTGCCATTCCCTTTGGTACCGTTCTAACCATACCAATTTCTGACACTTGCGCCAGTTTATCCATATTCAAAGTGACAGCAGCTTCCAGTGGCGTCTGCCCTTTTAATTCTGTCAGAGGTTCATCCGCCATTCCATCGCACAACATAATCACGTATTTCATCCTTTTCCTCCCGATTCCCCAAATCTGCGTTTTCTACTCTACCCTTCTACTCGAATCATATGCAGGATTCCCGGAAATTCTTTTGCGATCGTCTCGTATTTTCCTTCCGTCATCTCTTCCGTCACAAACCCAAATTCTCCATCCAGCCCATCTACTTTCACAATTTCCACCGGGCCAAATCGACTATCCAGATATGCTTTCATTGCATCTGCATTTCCAGAAATTCGGACAAAGAATCTTTTGCTTGTATCTGAAATCGGAAGCAGTTCTAACTTATCACTCTTCCACATTGTCATAATATTTCTATGCAAGTGTTTTGCTTCATCGACCACATCAGCAACCACTGCACTTGCAGTCGGCAGCTTTCCTGCTCCACTTCCGTAAAACATTGCATCTCCAAGTACGTTTCCGTGTACAAAAATAGCATTAAAAACATCATTGACACTATAAAGTGGATGACTGCTGTCTAGCAGATATGGTGCCACAATGGCATGAAGATGATTCCCATGACGCTTACTGGAAGCCAGCAGCTTGATCGTCATCCCCATCTCTTTTGCATACATCATATCCTGTTTCGTAATATTCGTAATTCCTTCTGTATAAATATCTTCAAAATCAACCTGCTGTCCAGAAATCAAAGAAGAGAGAATTGCGATCTTTCTGCAGGCATCATGCCCTTCCACATCCGCTTCTGGATTACGCTCCGCATATCCTTTCGCCTGTGCTTCTTTTAGCACCTCTTCATATGCTGCTCCCTCATAAAACATTTTTGTCAGCATATAGTTCGTTGTTCCATTCAAGATACCTGTAATCTCTTCAATTTCATCCGCAGTCATAGACGAATTCAGCGGACGTATAATCGGAATTCCGCCACCTACACTTGCCTCAAACAGGAAGTTGATCCCTTTCTCATGTGCAATCGATAATAACTCCGCACCATGCTTAGCAACCAGTGCTTTATTCGATGTTGCCACACTTTTTCCTGCCAACAGACTTCTTTTTACAAATGTATACGCAGGCTCGATCCCTCCCATTACTTCTACAACAATCTGAACATCCGGATCCTGTGCAATCACCTCAAAGTCATGTATCAGTTTTTCCTGAATCGGATCCTCCGGAAAATCTCTCAAATCCAGTACATATTTTACATTCAGTTCATCTCCGATTCTCTGATTGATACGTGCGCCATTGGTATTGATCACCTCAACTACACCAGAACCGACAGTACCATATCCCAATACTGCTATATTTATCATCTTTTTCTCCCTTTTTTTCTTTCTCATGCCGCTTTTATCATTTGGCGCTCAGATATGCATTGATAAACGGATCAATGCTGCCATCCATGACTGCTCCCACGTTACTGATTTCTGTATTCGTACGATGATCTTTCACCAATGTATACGGTTGCATAACATAAGAACGAATCTGGCTTCCGAATCCGATTTCTTTTATTTCTCCTCGGATATCAGACACTTTATCCGCTTGTTCCTGCTGCTTTAACAGATACAGCTTTGCTTTCAGCATCTGCATTGCTTTATCTTTATTCATATGCTGAGAGCGCTCATTCTGGCACTGCACCACAATCCCCGTCGGCAAGTGCGTGATTCGAATCGCAGAGGATGTTTTGTTGATATGCTGACCACCTGCACCGCTGGCACGGTAGGTATCAATCCGCAGATCATCTTCATTAATTTCAATCTCAATGTCATCCTCAATATCCGGAATCACATCGCAAGAGACAAATGATGTCTGTCTCTTCCCTGCTGCATTGAATGGGGAAATACGCACCAGACGATGTACTCCTTTTTCAGAGCGCAGATATCCATATGCATTCTCTCCACGAACTTCAAAAGTCACACCTTTGATTCCTGCGACATCACCTTCCAGATAATCCAACACTTCTATAGAATATCCTTTCTGTTCTGCCCATCGGGTATACATCCGATAAAGCATCCCTGCCCAATCACAGGACTCCGTGCCACCTGCTCCTGCATGCAAACTGACAATCGCGTTATTTTTATCATATTCACCTGTCAGAAGCGTCTGAATCCGCAGTTCTTCAAATTCAGAGATAAACCGCTCCAGTTCTTCCTGAATCTCGGCAATGGTTGCCTCATCCTGCTCTTCTTCGCTCATTTCAATCAGAAGTCCAATATCCTCATAATCATTGTACATCTGTTCAATCTGTTTTACAGAATCCTGAAGACTCTTCAACAGCTTCATTGTATGCTGAGATTCTTCTGGCTTATCCCAGAATCCCGGCTCTTCTATTCTTCTCTCTAACTCTTCAATCTGCTCTTTTTTTGAAGCTAAGTTAAAGTGAATCCCTCAAATCTTTCAGCGGTTCTTCATATGCAGTTAAATTCTGCTTTAATTCGTCTAATAAAACCACCTTAATCACCTCTTTCTTTTCATTTCATATCATTTTCATTTCTGTCTCAGTTCGAAATTTCTGTGCTTTGCCCTGATGTTTTCTTCACTGCGTCTTACTTTCTTCCACAGCACTGTTTATACTTTTTACCACTTCCACACGGGCATGGATCGTTTGGATAAATCTTCTTCTCCTCTCGCTTCTTCGGTGCCCGTGTTGCACTTTCATCTTTATTCGTTCCGGTTACTTTCGCAACCTGCTCACGTTCCACCTTCTGCTCAACACGAATATGGAACAAGGTACGAATGGTCATTTCTGCAATGGCGTTGGTCATTTCACCAAACATATCGTACCCCATCATCTTATATTCTACAAGAGGATTCCGTTGTCCATATGCCTGCAGACCGATTCCTTGACGAAGCTGATCCATATCATCAATATGATCCATCCATTTTGCATCAATTACTTTCAAGAGAACTACACGCTCCATCTCACGGATATGTTCCGGTTCCAGGAATTCTGCTTCCTTTTCTTCATATGCTTTGACAGCCCGCTCTTTCAACAGATGCTTTAGTTCTTTCTGTTGCATTTCTTCTGCTTCTTTTACCGGCGGCAGCTGCAACTGCGGAATTACTTCCCGAAGACTCCTGTCAAGTCCAGACAAATCCCAATCTTCCGGTCCTGTCTCTGTGGAAACGAACCGATCCACCATATTTTCCACATATTCCGTAATCATATTATAAACCGTATCCCGCATACTTTCTCCATCCAGGACACGACGACGCTCTCCGTAAATGATCTCGCGCTGCTCATTCATAACCTGATCATATTCCAACAGATTTTTACGAATACCAAAGTTATTGCTCTCAATCTTCTTCTGTGCTTTCTCAATCGCATTGGAAAGCATCTTGTGCTCAATCTGCTCACCATCTTCAACACCAAGTGTATTGAAAACAGTCATCAGTCGTTCTGAACCAAAGAGACGAAGCAGATCATCCTCCAGAGACAGGTAGAAACGGGATTCTCCTGGATCTCCCTGACGTCCGGAACGTCCACGCAGCTGATTGTCTATACGTCTGGACTCATGGCGCTCTGTACCAATAATTTTCAGTCCACCTGCCGCTCTTGCTTCCTCGTCCAGTTTAATAT
>JAHHTO010000036.1 GCA_020024595.1 Schaedlerella sp. | reverse complement strand
CTCCAAGCCCTGCCACTTCCAGACACGCATGGTTTCCATTCTGCCAATGATGTTTTCTCAGAAAAATTGCATGTTCATAGGTAGAGTAGAGTATCTCCGCAAATCTTTCAGCAGTCATTGCTTTGCTGGAAATAATTTTTTTCAAGGCAACTGGCCAATTTTCAGCTACCCTTCCTGCAACTTCAAATGGTCTCCATGTTGATTTTTTATATTCCAAATATGGTTTATTTTCCGGATCATATGGTGGTACATTACGGATATAATCTAACATATGGTTAATAATTGTTTCTGCATAAACCTCATCTCCAGTTGTCTCATATCTATCTGCTAGATACATGAAATATCCCTGTCTTACAAAACCGCCATTCCACTCCAGATCACCTTCCGGTGCCGCATACCAGTCAATCTGATTTGGCATTTCCACCATACATCCGTTGAACGAAAAGCGCTGTTCTAAATATCCTGCAACTTCTTCATCAGATCCAACTGACATAATTGGACCAACCTCATCCAAACGAAAGTTTCCAATACGTCCTGGCAGTTCTTTCTGATAAAATGCTAAAAGTTCTTCCACACTTTCAAATGATTTACTAAGCAAACCGTTAATTTCCTGAATTGTTCTCATTGTATAAGTACCCTCCTTCTAATTTTATATATTTTTTTAAATATCCCTTTTCTTCCCGTATATTTTTATGATAAGTCCCATCTCATTTAATCTCATCATTGCCCTCCTTTTTCCAGATACTTATGGTTGTTTTCCAATATAAGCTAAAATCCCGCCATCTACATACAAAATATGTCCATTGACAAAATCTGAAGCTTCAGATGCCAGATAAACTGCAGCCCCCATCAAATCTTCCGGCGTACCCCAGCGTGCTGCCGGTGTTTTTCCTATAATAAAATTATCGAATGGATGTTTTGATCCATCTTCCTGAATTATCCTTAGCGGGGCTGTCTGTGATGTCGCAATATAGCCTGGTCCAATTCCATTACACTGGATATTATACTGTCCATATTCCGATGCAATGTTTTTCGTCAGCATCTTTAAACCACCTTTGGCAGATGCATATGCTGACACTGTTTCCCTGCCCAGTTCACTCATCATAGAACAGATATTGATGATTTTTCCATGCCCTTTCTTGAGCATCCCTGGAATAACAGCTTTTGCTACTACAAATGGTCCAACCAAATCAACAGAAACCACTTGTGTGAAGTCCTCAACTGCCATCTCCAACATTGGGGTTCTTTTAATAATTCCCGCATTGTTGACAAGAATATCTATGATTCCCAAATCATTCTCAATAGATTCCACCATGGTTTTTACTTGAACTTCCTCTGTCACATCGCAAATATATCCTTTTGCATCAATATTTTTTTCTTTATATTCTTTCATTGCAGTCTCCAGATGTTTCTCTGATCTGCAGTTAAATGCAATTTTTGCTCCAGCACCGGCTAACGCCTCTGCCATTGCAAAACCAATCCCATAGGCTCCACCAGTTACCAGCGCAACTTTGCCTTCCAAAGAGAATTTCTTCAATATATCCATTATTTTCTTCTCCTTTCGCTTTTTCTCTATTCAACACACAGGCCATGTCACTGTTTTACCACTTAACACCTCATGAACTCCCATTGCTGCGTGCAGTGCCATTTTTTCAAAACTTTCCTGAGAATGTGCCCCACAATGTGGGGACAACAGAACACGGTTACACGACAATAATGGATTCCCTGTTTCTGGCGGCTCTTTTTCCAGAACATCGAGTGCTACTCCGGCAATCATTCCATCCGACAATGCCTGATATAAATCTTCCTCATCTACAACCTCTCCTCTTCCTGAATTGATCAACAATGCACTGTTCTTCATCTTCTGGAAACAGGAAAGATTAACACTTTTCTTCGTTTCCGTAGTTGCTGGAACATGGATGCTCACCACATCTGCCTCAGCGTATATCTCATCTATATTCTTTTTCATTTCAATATAAAAAGGAAGATCTTTTGGAACACTCCGGTTGTACGCAATAATTTTCATTCCCAATCCCTGGCTCAACTTTTCTGCAACCAATTTTCCAATCCTTCCAAGTCCAACAATCCCAGCTGTTTTTCCCTGCAATTCTAACAGATTAATTCGATTTCGAACGTCCCAGTCTGATTTTCGTACACTGACATCAAGAAATGGTAATTGATGTGCCATAGCCATAATCATAGCCACCGTATGTTCCGCAACACAATTAGCATTGGATTCAGGTGCATTTGTCACCTGAATCCCCAGTTCTCTGGCAGCTTGTAAATCAATATTATCTACACCAACACCATGCTTTGCGATTACTTTCAAACGACTTCCTTCTTCAAGAACTTTTCGTGTAATCCGAGCAGTTCTCACAAGAAGCGCATCGTACCCTGCTACTTCTTTGAACAATGTGGCTTCATCAAATGTATGTAAAACCTGAACTTCATATCCACAGTCACGCAAATATGTTTTACCAACTTCCGAAATATCCTGCGGAATTAACACCTTCATTTTTTTCTTATGCGTAAGTAATTCCCTCCTTGTAGATTGCTTTTTTTACAACTATCCCTTTTTTCTTTACAATAGACATCCATATTCCGTTCTCATTTATATCACCATAAGCAATCTTCTCATCCTGAGCATACAAAAACAGTTCCTCAAAATCTTTTCCTACAATTTCAACACCAATTACTGATCCTTCTGAAATCCTTTTGATTTGAACCGGCTCTTCTTCAAAAATACTCCTTGGTACAAGGACATTGAGATATACCATATTTTCTGTTTCCTGTTTGTTCTGCAATTTTAGTGTTTTCAGAACAACTTTTCTGATATCATTCGGACGTTGCGGCGTCATAATTTCATGTAAAATAGTTTCTTCTACAGAAATATCCATAGGTACTGTTCCATGTACATAGACATTCAATACGCCTTTTCCATTTACTATTTCGAAGTCATGCTCCCGGATTTCTTCTGCAAGCTGTTCTGATTGCAAATGCCATGTATAAGTATGAGGCTTTTCGCTTTTTAACTCATCAAAAATAATAAAATAGCCATTTTCACTATATAACACATTTCTCGCATTTCTTGATAATCTAAGTGCAGGTTCATACATTTTACTGCTTTCACCAACTACGTAAGTATATCCATACTCACTAGAATAATGCTCAATAGAGGCCACACACTCTTCCGGAACATCTCTCCAGACATTAAAAATCCCTTTGGAATTCAAATCGAACAACTTTGAATCTTTCAGCGATCCCTCTTTCCATATTTTCTCACCAAGGCAGCCCTGACCATCTACAGTAATCAAACTGTGATTTCTTGCCCTGTTTGTCCGGTTAAACCCTTCGTCTATGGCCATGGAAGAATCAAATGCTTTCAAAATAAAATTATTAAAATCCACATGATAATGTGTTAAACTTCTTGTTCTCCAATTATTTGCCTTGTTCAATTTCCAAGAATCTTTCCACTGAATGTTCCCACCAGGTGCGCTGGACTTAAAGGAAAAGTGGATCGAATCCCGCTCCCATCCACTTCGGATTACTGCTAATCCCAGGTCCGCGAAAAATCTGGTAAGTGGAAGATCAGATGGATTTTTCCTGCTGACTTTTGGATTAAACCAAATCAACTCTAAAAAGGCCTCTGGCATGATTCCCGGAAGTAATTTACTCTGATATGCTTCCCTAAATAAATATTTTGTCCGTACTTCCTCCGCCATCCACTGAGCATATTCATTGTTGTATTCTGAAGCAAATTTATAATAAGCTGCAATAGAATGAGAACTTCTTGTATCATGCACATCGCCAAAATTGATATTTTCTTCCATATTTGGTGCTGTCTGATATAACTTGAACCAGAATGTATTTTTCAGATATCCGGATTGGAAAAGATCCTTTCCTTCACATTCTCGAATCAATTCCGCTGCTGATAATACAAAAGTAATCGCATATCTCCAATACCCAGTCCCTTCATAGTTCGAACCATCTTCCGGCATATGGCTGAACACAAATTCAAAATTTTCTACGCATCCATGAATCCATACTTCTGCTTCCGGATATTCTTCCCGAATAGCATATGCCGTTGCCATCAGTCCACAATAATTAATCCAATTGTGATTCTGCCAAAAATCTGTTGCCCAGCAGTTTCCTCTGTTTTCCTGTGCATAGCGATACATCTTGTTTCCCTGAAGAATCAGCTTTTCTAACAGTTTTTCTCTCTCTTCCTCTTTTAATATATCTTTCAGCCAGTCATAACTTAAACCAAATCCATATAAAAGCCAGGAAGCACTCAGATCTACATCTACTAAAAAACCATATCCCCATACATCATATCCAACCGCCGTAAAAATCCATCTTTTTGCTTCTGTCAGATAATGTTTCGAACCCGTCAACAGATAAGCCAGAGATAAATTTGCAGCCGCCATTCCCATATGGGTTATACTGGTTGGCGGATGTGTAAGGCTAAGTTCCTGTTCTGAATACCACTTACATTGTTCTAACAGGCGTGTAAGTTGCTCCTGTTTCACACTGCGAATCTCATCCTTTAACCCTTTTAAATCTTGAATTAGTAACATTTTTTCCCCCTTTTCACAAAAATTTGAAAACAAAAAACACCCTACACAAAAATCTGCTGAGATATATCCTGTATAGGGTGTTTTTTAACATGCCTGATTAGAAGGCAATATGGGAGTACATCTTAGATAAATGCCTGTCCTCCATTAATCTGGATTACTTCTCCTGTGATAAAGGACGCTTTTTCTGATACTAGGAACTCAATTACATCCGCAACCTCACGTGCGTCTCCCAGGCGTTTCATCAAAATACTTTCTTTCCAGCTTTCCACTAAAGCACGATCTGTCGCTGCATGGAATGGTGTATCAATTGTTCCTGGAGACACCATATTTACGCGAATTCCAAACTCTGCAAGATCCTTTGCAAGAGCTCTGGTATAGCTCTGTACGGCACCTTTCGATGCTGCATAAATGGATGCTCCAATTCCACCACCATTTACAACGGCAATTGTACTGAAGTTAACGATAGATGGATTGTTTCCTTTTTTCAACATTGGAAGTGCTGCACGAGTTGCATAAAATACACTGTCAAAATTCAAAGCCATTACTTTTTTCATAAAGTCTGTTTCCATTTCAGAAACTCTCTGTCTTCCACCAAGACCGCCAACATTATTCACAAGAACATCTAATGTTCCAAACTTCTCTTCGATGTCTGCAAATACCTTATTTACTTCTTCTTCATTTGTAGCATCACATTTATAGAAATGTGCACAGATTCCTTGCTCTTTCATACTATTTAAGATCTCATCTGTTCCTTCAGTACTAATGCCTGTTAAAATCACTTCATATCCTGCTTTTCCTAATACTTCTGCTGTTTTTCTTCCAATTCCGCCTGTTGCTCCTGTAACGACTGCTCTCATAATAATTCTCCTTTTCTTTCATTTATTTTTCATCAACATTGACAAAATCTTCTCTATATGGTGTAAAAATATCTATAAGTCTTCCTTTTGACGACAACAATTTGCACCCATGTCTTAATCCTTTTGGAACAAAGATTGTATCTCCCTTTTCCAGACGGTATATTTTATCTTCAATAGAATAATCAAAAATACCATCCAGACAATAGGAAATCTGTTCATGCGGATGCTCATGCTCTGCTCCAACTGCCTCATCCTCGAACGACACATCTACTACCATAAGATTATTATCATAAGATTTTATTTTTCGGCAAATATGTCCTTCTTCCACAACTTCCCATTCTTGATTTTTGTCTACACAATAATGCATCTCTATCTCCTTTCTGTTAGCATGTATTTTATCTGAAAGCTCCTGCATCAGAGTCCTATTTTATTTTGGCATCATATGCCTCCTGGTAACTGTGCAGAACCTGTTCAATCCCCATGGTCTGTAGCTGTCTCTGAAACTCTTCAAAAGATTCTAGACTCTCTATACCCATAATATATTTATAAAACTGTTCTTCTACATAGCGAGTAATTTCCGAACGCATACTTCTGATATTTTCATCTTCTTCTGTATCCAGATAGAGCGTTGGAAGAATCCATTCCGTATTCGCTTCGGACCACAATTCAATGGCATGTTTTTGTTGTGGGAGTACTTTTGTTTGCAGATAAACTTCTGTATCTTCTACAATTGGCATCTGAGTCAAGACACCTCCGGCATATCTTGCTGCTGCCTCTTCCACACTCCAACCATCAGGATTGTCCAGAATCAAGTCTGTGAATTGTCTTTTTCCGTTCACAAATTCAAATGACTCTCCCTCAATTCCCCAATTAAACAGAGTACTTCCTTCTTCACTATAATGCCAGTCAAGCCATTTCACTGTTTCAACTACATACGGATTACTGCTACTGATTGCAGCCCCATGGGATACTATCTTCGCATAACTGGAAGATGTTGCATAAACTTTTCCATCCGGAGCCTTCGGTGTCGGAACTGCAACCAGATCGTATTCGGGATTGTCCTTATTTTCATTTAAAAATTTACCAAAATTTCCTGACAAATTTCCGTAAAAGGCACCACCCACACCAGAAATCATCTTATCAGCAAATTGCTGTGCATCCTGCGTACAAAATTCAGCGTCAATCACCCCCTCCCGATACCACTTAGCCATTTCTTCCAAAAAATTCCGGTAATCATCTTCATAAGGTCCATATTTTACTACGTCATCCTGCACAAAGAAAGCATTCTCTCCATCTAGCAACCCATATGCCACAGCAAAATTAGTAAGCGATTGTGAAGAATTCTCATATCCCATACTTATAAAGCACTCATCCGGCTTTCCGTTTCCATTCATATCCATCTGCTGAAAAGTTTTTAGCAGATAATACCAGTCATCTATCGTTTCTGGTATATCTAACCCGGCTTGTTTTAGCCAATCTGCACGTACTGCAAAACCAGAGTTCATTCTCGTCCGTTTATCAAGACGCACTTCCGGGAACATAAATATCCTTCCGTCATCCGTAGAAATTTCTTCCAAGATTTCTGGATTATCTTCCAATAACTTTTTCAGATTTGGAGCATATTTTTCAATGTAGGGATTCAGAGAAAAAATAATACCCTCATCTAACATTTTTTTCACACTGTCTTCTGCATAAAGGTGTACATCCCATAAAATATCTGCCGTCTTTCCCATTTTGATCATACTGTTCATTTTTTTTCGTGGATCAGTATAAGATGCCTCTTTCCAGTCGATATGAACATTTGTTTTCTCTTCAGCCACCTCATAGACTCTCATATCCGCATGAGTTTCCATTGTACTTAATATGTACGGCTCTGGCATAGCCAGAAAAGAAATTTCAATTTTTTCTTCACTGATTGGCAATGTAATCTTCTCTTCCGGATTTTCCGTCAGGCTCATATCATCATTATCGAATGTTTTCTCACCTTCTTCTCTTTGACTGCAGCCATTCAGCCCTATGCAGGCAATCATAAACACAGCAATCAGAACATATGTCTTCCAACTATATTTTACTCCCATGTTCATTTTCCCTCCATTCACTTTTGGCTACACTTGAAATTATATGAGCCAACAGTGGTTTCAACAATTGTTTATTCTTTAGATACATGCTATAAACTTTGTATTTTCCCTATTCTTTATACTGATTACGGTATGCACCCGGTGTCAATTCAAACTTCTTTTTGAAAACACGAATGAAGGCACCACTGTTTGCATAACCGATATATTCTGCTATTTCCTGTAATGATAAATCTGTTGTCAGCAACAATGATTTTGCTTTATCCATCCTAAGATTCGTAACATAGTTTAAGAATGTGTCTCCAAGATTTTCTTTAACAAAAGTGGATAAATAAGAGGAATTAATCCCAATATAATCAGCTACTTCGATCAGACTCATAGAATTATCCAAATAATGTTCCTGAATATATGATATAATATCTTTTTTCATCTGCTCATTATGGCTTTTCTTATTTTTACTGATCCACAGACATACATTCTCATATTCTTCATATAGTTTTTGAAAAGACTGTTGCAGATTCATCGTCTTAAAAAATAATGGTAGATTTAAATCAACTATCTCATCCGGAAGATTTATCTCATTACACACTCTGGCAAGCGTATTGATTAATTCCATCAAAAACCATTGCACCAAAGTGCGATTCTCTTCAGAAAGCATTCTCTGATTTTCCCGAATAACATGATCTAAAAATGCCTTGGTCTTACTATAATCTCCTGTTTTCAAACAATTGATAAGACAAATCTCATCTTCTAAAGAATAGTAATAATTTTTTTCCGTATCCATCTTTTGATTATAATAGTTGACATCATACAATCCGGATACGATACTGCTATTGAGTACAATTCTGGCTTCTCGATTACACATATACAAACTTTCCATTCCAGAATAAGTCTGGCTGATTCCGACAGAAATATATATTTTAAATTTTTCCCGAAAAATCGTCAAAGCACTCTGAATCTTTTCCTCAAACCGTGAGTAATATTCCTGCAGTTCCTCCTCTTCTATTTGTGGAAGATTACACACCATTGCTATGTCTCTTGCTTCCAAAGTTATACAGACCACCCGAAATGATTCCCCTAATAATTCTTCTAATACATTTGTAATGATCAAACGTACAAGACTCATTTCTTCCAGCGTATCATCCTCAATAAATTCTTTACATTCCTCAATTCGAAAAATGCTACAGAAAAAACACGGATCAGGAAAAAGTTTCTGCAGTTCTGAAGAATAGTTCATGACTCTCATCTGCTCACTTCGGCTTCCCGTTAAAAGCTGAACCAACATGCCATTTATTACCGCTGGTCGTGTCAAATCCAATTCTTTTTTGATATTTGAGCGATCAATTACCATACGCTCCGTGAGTGCTGCAACTTCCTCTAATTCGCTTTGTCCAACTTTATTCTCAGTCTCTTCAAATTCTTTTGCAAGTCCACGTACTCTAGAAACAAACACTTCAATTGGTCCATAACTTTTTCTAGAAAATAACACTGCCAGAAAACTTCCAATAAGAATCTGCAAACCAACAATAAAAATCAGTACATTTCTTACGATATTAATCCCATGATAGTATTCATCTATAGGAATCGCTATGTAAGATTCCCACTTAAAATTCGGAGAAATATGATATGTAACACTTAATTTTCCATGTGGTCCCGAAAAAATCTTGGTTTGTCCAGAATTTAAGTTTTGTTTCTTAACAAACTGATTTACTTCTGAATCTCCTAAAGATATAAGCACTTCTTCTGTATCACTGTAACAGAATTGAAAATCTGCTGTATTCATCATTTCACCTTGCTGTATAACTTCAGAAATTGCTTCGATATTGTAATGTAGTACAACACAGCCATAAATATCGTCAGTATAAACATTAAACGGCTTGTAATATGTAATCACAGACTGATCATAATTCTCATAGTTATACTTCATTAACGTATATGTTTCTTTTTCTTTTGCACACAATTTCTCTTTCCATTGTTCATATGTGATTCCTTCTTCTGGAACATAGGTTTTATAAAAATAGTCAGCTTCATACATTCCATTATTGCTGATTACTTTTTCTGACTTGTCAAAGTAGATGTATGCATCGGAAACGACCGGATTTGTCTCTACTCCTTCCTGTATAGAATCGATTACTTTCTGTACAACAAGAAGATCATCTGGTGTTTTCATATTTTCTTTTTCCGTTAACCCCCCCATATTCGATGTATGTATAATCTCTGTAGAGAGATTCTCACCATCTGTATAATAGAAATCTAAAAACTGATCAATTCTTTGTATGTTGGTTGTATTGAATTTTTCGACATCTTCCTTATAACGGTTTAATAAATACAAATATCCGCTCCCACCTACCACAACAAGTATAATACTCAATACAAGAAAAAGTATGAAAAACAATTCGTATAATTTTTTCTTTTGTCTTACAGCTATTCGCCTCATCTTTTTATCTCCTATCTTTATTACCAATGACTTTTTCACATAAGATTCTTATACTTCAGTTTATCATAAATTATTTTCTGCAACAATGGAATGAATTCAAAAGCCTTATCGAACCATTTCACCTTGTGAATTCGGACATTTGTGTCCTACAATAATATTCTCAATTTCTTTCAAATCCGAAGATGGAAGATCTCCTGGAATGGTGTTTTTTACTGCGGAAGTCGCATTACCAATTTCAAGTGCTCGTTGTCCATTCCCCTGTTCTGCCAGAATACCATAAAGGACACCTGCAACGTAGGCATCTCCACTTCCTATCCGGTCAATCACCTCTATATTTCGATACGGCTCTTCCTCATAATATTCCTTATTTCTGGCATCATAAATCAGTGATCCAAACGTATGAATCTTTGGGCTATGTACAATCCGTTGTGTAGATGCTACGATTGAAATCGGATAATCTTCTGTAAAGCTTTTCATAATTTCTTTCGCTTTTCCCGACTTTCCAAAAGTCAGTTTTGCGGTCTCTTCTGAACAAAAGAAAATATCCACATACGGCAAAACCTTTTCAATACATGCTTTTGCTTCAGCTCCACTCCAAAGATTACCCCGGAAATTTACATCAAATGAGACCAAAGCACCTGCCTGTTTAAATTGTTTTATCATCTGAATAGCCGTTTCTCTGCACGCCTTACTTAATGCAAGAGTAATCCCACTTGTATGAAAGCATCGTGTCGATCCATAAATAGATTCTTCAAAATCCTCCACTGAAATACTATTGATAGATGAATTTTTCCTGTCATAAAACACATTTGGTTTTCTCGGGAAAGCACCATTTTCGTAATAATATATCCCGATTCTGGCATCTTCAGAGTCTGACAAAACAAGATAATCATCGCTTACCCCATTAAATCTGATTTTATTCTTTGCGTATTTTCCAATATCGTTAGCCGGAAGTTTCGAAATAATTCCAGTACGTAATCCCAATAGAGATACTCCTGACACTACATTCAGCTCTGCTCCTCCTACCTGTCTTTCCAGAATCTCACTTCTTACAAGACGTTCATTATTCGGCGGTGAAAGTCGTAACAAAACCTCTCCAAGTGCCAACAGATCAAATGATTTACACATAAAACAGCCTCCTCCATATAATTTTAGGGATACTGTCACAACAGCATCCCTTTTCAAAATGGGTTTATATGTAGAACATATCTCGCAAAGTATATTAATTTTCACAAAATATGATCTCTGCTCTTATCTCTGCACTCGCGCACCTACTCCACCCATAATGGCCTCTACTTCTTTTTTACTTGCCATTGTTGTGTCTCCAGGTGTTGTCATTGCCAAGGCACCATGTGCAGCACCGTAATTTACTGCCAACTCTGCATTTCCAGTGGTCATTAATCCATAAATCAATCCTGAAGCAAAAGAATCTCCACCGCCTACACGATCCATAATTTCCAATCCTTTGTAATCTTTGGCTTTATAAATTTCTCCGCTAGCCCAGCAGAGGGCACTCCAGTCGTTCACCGTAGCTGTCTTTACTTCACGAAGTGTAGTTACCACTGCTTTGAAATTTGGATATGTTTTCACAGCTTCATTGATCATTTTTTTGTAGCCTTCTACATTCAGCTCTTTCAGATTCTCATCATTTCCCTCGATTTCAAATCCTAAACATGCTGTAAAATCCTCTTCATTTCCAATCATAACATCTACGTATTTTGCAATCTCTTTATTTACTTCCTGTGCTTTTTCCAAACCACCAATTGCACTCCACATAGATGGACGATAGTTCAAGTCATAAGAAACGATTGTTCCATATTTTTTCGCAGTCTTAATCGCTGCCAACACTGTTTCACAAGCCTGTTCTGATAAAGCGGCATAAATACCACCTGTGTGAAGCCAACGTACTCCAAGTGTTCCAAAAATATAATCAAAATCAAAATCTTCCGGTGTCGCTTTTGAAATTGCTGTATTTGCACGGTCAGAGCATCCCACTGCTCCACGGATTCCAAACCCTCTTTCTGTAAAGTTTAAACCGTTACGGCAGATCCTTCCGATTCCATCTGTCTTCATCCATTTGATTAAAGAAGTGTCTACTCCTCCCTGAAGAATAAAATCTTCCATCAACATACCTACTTCGTTATCTGCGAATGCTGTGATCACTGCTGTGTTTAATCCGAAACATCTTCTCAGGCCACGGACAACATTATACTCTCCGCCGCCTTCCCATGCACGGAACTGTCTCGCCGTACGAATTCTACCTTCTCCCGGATCAAGACGGAGCATCACTTCTCCTAAAGATACCGCATCGAATTTACATTCTTCTTTTGGTCTTAAATTTAATTCCATCCCTGTTACCTCATTTGTTTTTCTATGCTTCTTTGATTTCTTTTACCAATGTAACCGCTTCTGATATCATAGCTTTGATTTCGTCAAATTTTCCCGCTTCGATCAAATCACTTTTTACCATCCAGCTTCCACCACATGCAATAATTTTCTTAAAGCTTAAGTAATCTTTTAGATTTTTAGCACTAATCCCGCCTGTCGGCATAAATCTGACATTCACATATGGAGCTGAAAGTGCTTTTAATGTAGCTACTCCTCCGAACTGTTCTGCCGGGAAGAATTTTACAACTTCCAATCCTCTTTTCACAGCCTGTGCTACTTCCGAAGGCGTAATACATCCCGGAAGTACTAAAATACCTTTTGCCAGACAATAGTCTACGATTTCAGGATCAAATCCCGGACTTACGATAAAACGTGCCCCTGCATTTACTGCGCGGTCTACTTGTTCCACTGTAAGTACTGTCCCTGCTCCGATTAACATTTCCGGATGAGCCTCCGCCATAATACGAATCGATTCTTCTACAACATCTGTACGGAACGTTACTTCTGCACATGGAAGTCCCCTTCGCACAATGCATCTGCAAGTGGTACGGCATTTTGGGATTCATTTAATACAACAACTGGAACGACTCCCATTTCTCCAATCTGTTCTATCATCCTTCTCTCCATTACCATCGTCTCCTCTTATGACACTTTCGACTCTGTTTCCTTTTTTGCTCCTCTTGCCGAAAGAACTAAAAGTCTACCGATCACTATAATAATAACACTGACAAGTAAGAATATCAGATGACCACTCAATGGATTTGGTACTAACTGAAGAAGTAGTGTACAAGCACCTAATGTAAAAATTAATTTTCCTAACAGCCTACGCTGGAAATTGTCTACTTCATCATCTGCATTATCCTCTGTCACAACTTCCGTATGTGTATTCTTGAAGAATAAATCTAATTCTTTTTGTCGTTCTGGTGTATGCCCTTTATAGAATAACTGTGTTAAAAGGAAAAATGGTAATGTAATGCACAAATGCAACATAACCGGTAATGCCAGAGATTTTAAGTCTGAAAATTCATGTGCTGTTAATGGTGTACTTAAATGAAGCACACTTTCAATCATTTCCGGAGTAACAATAAATGCTACAAATGCAGAAACACAAGCTCCAACTAAAACAGTTGCCCAAGCACCCCAATCCGGAGTTTTCTTTACAAAGAAACCAAGCAATCCCGGAATCCACATCGGGAAGGAAATCAACGCATTGACCATCATCATCATGTTAAAGAGTCCCATATCCTGGAACTGGTTCAAGAATAAACCTGCCAAAATAACTAATACGCCAAATACACAAGTTGCTCTTTTTCCTAATTTCAACATTGTTTCTTCATCAGCATCTTTGTTGATAAAACGCTTATGGAAATTTCGAACATAAATACCTGCATTACGATTCAGTGCAGAATCCATTGAGGACATAGTGGCTGCAAAGATTGCCGCCATCATCAATCCAACCATGCCGGCTGGCATTTCTCTTGAAACGAACATATAATATGTTGCATCTTTCACACTAGACCCCAGTGTCTCCAATCCCCATGTGCTGGTATCTGGGTAATTTGCAGCTACAAAGAAGTCTGGAAGAAACCAGATCAGTGGTCCAACGAACATCAAAGCACATGCAAGCAGCGCGCCTTTTCTCGCATGCTTTGTATTTTTTGCACACATAAACCGATAGGAATCCATCATATTGTTGGTACTGAATAACTGTTTTGCAAAAGCCGTAAAGGCCCAGAATGCAAAAAGTCCCATATGAATATATCCAGCACCTGCAAGTGGATTCTCCGCCGGAAGACCTGCTTCAAGTAACGGTACTACACCACCTGATTTTGTAGCTGCTACAATTGCAGCTACTACAGAGACTGCCATAACAACAATCATCTGTAAGAAGTCTGAGGCAACTACAGCCCAAGCACCACCGGTAGCAGACATTAATAAAACAACTACACCAGTAGCAATAATCGTTGTCGGTATCGGGACATCAAATACTGCTGCTGCAAACACCGCAAGGCTGTTTAACCAAATAGCTGCTGATAATACACTATTAGGTACATTACCCCAAATAAACACCTGCTCATTCGTCTTACCATAGCGGAGACGCATACCCTCCATTGGAGTGATTACTCTCATCTGCCTTGATTTTGCTGCAAAGAACAGATAGTTACAAAAATAACCAAATGCATTACCAAAGAACACCATCATAACTGATAGTCCATCTGTAAGTGCTTTTCCTGCAATTCCAGTAAACACAAGTGCACTAAACTGTACCATAAATGCAGTTGCGCCTACCATCCACCATAACATCTTTCCGCTACCCTTAAAGTAATCGCTGGTATTATGTGAAAGGCTTCTAAATGCCCATCCGATTACTATAAGAAATACGAAATATACAAGTATTACTAAAATATCTATCATCTTGTATATCCTCCTCATCTTTTTTCTAATTTTTTTCTTCATAGTCTAGATAACAACATCCATTATAGCCAAATTTCCATATACTATAATGGCATAATAAAATAGATAGATAAATAACAATACAATCAACCGGCTTTCAACCACTCTACTCTATTTCATTTCTCTTTTGCCTCCTTTCTACTTTTATCTGTGATTACGATAAATCATTTTTCTTAATGTCATTTTTGTAATCTTTATTCCCTATTTCGTAATCGAACATATTGATGTGATAGACACAGGAAATCGTATTGTTAAATTGTGATACCATTATCACTCAAAATCTCAAACAGCGAAAGATGCCATCTTTTGTCTAAATGTTCCATTCTTTAGATTATCTTTGAGCACTTAAATATATTCTAAAATCTAGGACATTCTAACAAACTTTTGAGTCTGTTCAAACAGATAGATATAGCATATCATCAAGAAAATAGCATTATCGGTTATGATTGATATATGTAAAACAGCAAAGGAGATTATAAAGGAGATTATTATGAATTATTTATCTGAAGAAAATTTGAAACGAAACTCTGCTTCTTCTGGCGGAAAAAAACTATTAGAAACTTTAAAACGAGATGTTCATTGGTTCTCCAAAAATTTTCATGACGATCCCGAAATACAGAGTGGATGGGGGCATGTATATTTTTGTTCGGAAGATGGCTCTTTCCTTACATACGACCGCAAATCACCTCTTGATCACAAATGTCCAATTTGCGGAAAAAAATTTACAGACGAACAATATAATGCTGCCTGGATCTATTTCTACCGGTATGACGCAATCATGTCTGCCTGGGAAGCAGCAACACTTTACCGACTAGAAAAAGATACTAAATATTTAGAACATTTCATGCATATTGTGAATTTTTACAGTGAACATTATTCCGAATTTGAACCTCACGGAAGGGGTCCCATTACTTCCGGTTGTGGAAAAATCTCGCCGCAAGCTTTAAATGAGGCAATCTTTTTAGTTCGCGTTGTGAATGGTCTTGAATTACTAAAGGATGTACTCCCTTCCCAATTTATTGAGAATGTATCCAAAAAACTGTTAATCCCAGGTGCTGAATTTATCAATGCCCAAAAAAAAATCATTAATAATATCCCCTGCTGGATCAATTCCGCAGTCGCCTTAGTCGGATTTTTCACACAGAATGATTCCCTATTGAAGTCTGCCTTTGAATCTCCACTTGGTCTTTACGACCAGATTCGTCAAGGTGTAACCAACAATTACTTCTGGTTCGAAGGTTCCATTCATTATAACTGCTTTACATTGGAGGCTTTCCTGAACCAATTGCTCTTTGCACGGATATACAATAAAAACCTTCCAGAAGACATTGAAAATACTTTATACCAAATGGTATTGGCTCCTTGTCGGATGGCATTTTCTAACGGTGTGCTACCAAATCCAAATGATGGTTGGCCAAATTTAAGTTTAAAAACCTATAGTTATCTATACGAAATGGCTGCCAAAATTTTCGATTCTTCTGAGATTCGTATAATATTGCAGAATATTTATCACTCACCCTTAGAACGTGTTTCAGTTCCTATGTCGTCTCCTATCTACAGTGACGATTATTGTTTAGAATACTTACTGTTTTCAGGAGCATCCGATACGGATGAAACTGTCGCATTATGGAAAGACTCTTACAACTTCGAGGCGTCAAACTATGCGTTGCTACGCAATAATAATTGCGAAGTTTTTCTAAAATATGGCCATTGTACCGATAGTCATGCTCATCCAGATAAAATGAACCTGGAAGTAACCGCCTATGGAAAGTCAATTTCCAGAGATTTGTCTAACTGCGGATATGCAGCACAATTATGCAATGAATTTTATCGTACATCTGTTTCTCATAATACGGTAACTATTGATGGCACCTCTCATATGGGAACAGAAAAGGGAACTTGTTTGAAATATGATGATAAGCAAAAACATATTAACGTATCTGTTTCTGCTTACCCTGGTGTAAAATTTCTCCGTGAGATACGGATGTTAGATAATGGATTCCAAGATTATTTCCACGTTTTGAGCGAAGATACACACAATGTTGATTGGATTTTCCATGTGGAGGGATGTATCCGCAATGTATTGCACACAGATCCTGCCGATTTAGGTTATACTGATCACGGGTATCAACATCTAACAAAAACAAAAAAAGTTCTATTAGAAGATACTACTTTACATTTAATTTGGGATTTTTCAGACGGAGTTTTTGGAGAACAGGAACTCATTTTAGATGAAAATATGGAACTTTATTTATGTGAGAGTTACGACAATCCCGTAAATCAGATGCGAAATACACTGATTGTACGAAAGAATGCCAAAAATATTACTTTTAAACAAAAATGGATTTTCAAAAAAATCTGAGTTGATCCTATGCCAAGATTTAGTACAAGTTAAAATGAGGTTTTTCCTCATCTTAACCTGCCATCAGCAATTCGTCGTTCTGTAGCTTCTGATACAGTTTAGTGCTAGAATAAAAATAGTACAAAATAAACATGACCATTTTCAATAAATATCACATGATAGTCATAGAATAGGAGGAAATGGTTATGGCAAAAGGAACTCAATACACACAACAGTTTAAAGAAGATGCAGTTCAATATAGAAAAGATCATCCTGAACTGACCTGCGCAAGGGGTTTGTCAAGTTTTTTGTGTAAGTTTTTGAAAAAATATTTTGGGGAGGAAATCCTCCCCAGTCTTATTC
>JAHHTO010000035.1 GCA_020024595.1 Schaedlerella sp. | reverse complement strand
GCGCAGTGTTGGATTATTTGTTTCATACAAATAAGGAAGAAGTGAATCAGAGAGATGTGGAGAGAAGCCTGAGTCTGAAGAATCCGACAGTAACGGGAATTCTTAAGAGGATGGAAGAAAAGGGATTTATTCTTTGTGTACCGAATACCATAGATAAGCGAAAAAAGAATATTTACCTGACAGAGAAGGCGTATGATATCCAACGGAAGATGGATGCAGACAGGAGAAAACTGGACAAGCGTCTTACCATCGGGCTGAGTAAAAAGGAAGTGGAATCGTTGAGCAGAGTGCTTGAGAAAGTACTGTATAATATTTCAGAACCGTGAAAAGATTTTATATATGCAGATGTATGACAGGGAGGAAGCAAGAGTGAGTAACGCAGATAGAGTATTTATTAATATGTGCAAAGACATTATTGAAAATGGAACAAGTACGGAAGGAGAGAAAGTCCGTCCGGTGTGGGAAGATGGAACTCCGGCATATACCATTAAAAAATTCGGAGTTGTAAATCGATATGATTTGTCTAAGGAATTTCCTGCACTGACTTTACGTCGTACCGGAATTAAGAGTTGTACAGATGAGTTGCTGTGGATCTGGCAGAAGAAATCAAATAACATTCATGAACTGAATAGTCATATCTGGGACAGCTGGGCGAATGAAGATGGTTCTATCGGAAAAGCATATGGCTATCAGATGCAGGTAAAGCATCAGTATAAAGAGGGTATGATGGATCAGGTGGATCGGGTAATTTATGATTTAAAACATAATCCATACAGTCGACGTATTATGACGAATATATATGTACATCAGGATTTGCATGAAATGAATCTTTATCCGTGTGCATACAGTATGACTTTCAATGTAACAAAAGAAAAGGACAGCGAGAAGCTGACGTTGAATGGGATTTTAAATCAGCGTTCTCAGGATGTTCTAGCGGCGAATAACTGGAATGTGTGTCAGTATGCAGTGCTCCTTCATATGCTGGCACAGGTGTGCGACATGAAGGTTGGTGAGCTTGTGCATGTGATTGCGGATGCCCATATATATGATCGTCATATTCCGTTGATTCAGGAACTGATTTCCCGAGAACCACTTCCGGCGCCGACGTTCTGGTTGAATCCTGAGATTAAGGACTTCTATAAATTTACAACAGACGATATACGATTGGAAAACTATGAGACACATCCGCAGATTAAGAATATTCCAATCGCAGTGTAGGAGGTAAAGAAAATGAAAGTAATCGCAGCAGTAGATAGTAATTGGGCAATTGGGAATAAGAATCGTCTTTTGACGAGTATTCCGGCAGATATGAAATTTTTCCGTGAAACAACAAATGGGCATGTGGTAGTGATGGGACGCAAGACATTGGAGAGTTTTCCAAATGGACTGCCGCTTAAGAATCGAACCAACATTGTTTTGACAGGAAGCCAGGGGTATCAGGTCAAAGACGCAGTTATTGTTCATACAAAAGAGGAACTTTTGGAGGAACTTAAAAAGTATGACTCGGAGGAAATCTATATCATTGGGGGAGAAAGTGTTTATCGTATGATGCTTCCATATTGTGATACGGCATATATTACGAAAATAGACCACGCTTATGAAGCAGATACGTATTTTCCAAATCTGGATGCGATGGATGAGTGGAAGATGACAGAAACAAGCGAAGAACAGACATGTTTTGATCTGGAGTATGCTTTTACGAAATATGAAAAGTGCTAATAGGGGAAAGAAAGCGTAGGCGTATTCAGTGTAAAAACGATTGGTGTATGGATGCTGATCTCATATGCAGGGAGTGATTGAAAAAATGAAAATGACTGTGTTGATTGTGGCTGCGGTCATGATGGTTTTGCTTGGAACTGTTTATATTGTGGGAAGAGAACGAAATAAAAGGAAAGTACTTGCCTTTAAGGCGGCAGCGACACTTGTCGCGGATATACTTGCAATTACTGCGGCACTGCATTTTGAAACAATTGCAGTGTGGTGTGTGGCAATTGCTATCTTTCTCTATGCCTGTGCAGATGTTCTTCTGGAAATAAAATTTATATGGGGAATTATTTGTTTTGGGATTGGACATCTCTGGATGATGGCAGGAATTGGGATGAGGGCGTACTTCGGCATTCATACAATGATAGTGTTTGTAATATTGTATGGAGTCGCCTTGGGGATTTTCTATCCATATTTGGGAAAGCTGAAGCAGTTGAAAATTCCGGGGCTTATCTACGCAGCAATTCTGTGCCTGATGAGTGCTACAGCATTTGGACGGGCGTTTGAAACGGGAGCAGTACAAGACTGGATTCGCTCAGTAGGCAGTTTGTGTTTTGTGATTTCAGATGGGATCATTGGATGGAATTTCGTGAAAAGGAAACGAACCAGGTTAAGTGGGACTATACTGATGAGTTTATACTATACAGCAGTTTATTTGATGGGAATCTGCTTGTTTTATCCGATCCGGTGATATATTGTTTATGATGCGATGTTAAAAAACATCAAGAAAATCCCGTTGACAAAGCAAAAATCACACAGTATAATAAATTTAAATTTCATGAAAAATTTAATAAAAAATGCAGTGATAAGGAGGAGTACATAATTACCGGAAGCAAAGAGAGAAGATGGTTGGTGTGAATCTTCATGAAGGGATTATGGAAGTAGCCTTTGAGCAGTGGATGGAACGAGCGGCAGGAGATAACCTGCAGACTTCAGTAGAATTCAACGTATTTTCCACGTTACAGGGAAGCGGTATAGGAACAGAGTTCTTGTATTGATAGAGTGCAAAGAGGAATCTTTGAATTTAGGTGGTACCACGGATCGTTTATTCGCCCTAAGTCTTATATAGGCTTAGGGCGTTTTTTGATTCGCAGGAATCTGCCGATATTAATTAAAAACGTTTTGCTAAGAGGGCGCACTGCAGCCCAAGTTGAAGAACCATAGTATAGAATAAGAATGAGGAGGATGGTGTATGAAACAGATTTCAGGAAATAAGCTGTTGGTAAAAGCGCTAAAAGAAGAGGGTGTAGATACGATTTTTGGATATCCGGGTGCATGTACAATTGATATCAGTGACGAGTTGTATAAGCAGAACGAGATTCGCGTGATTCTTCCGCGACATGAACAGGCACTGGTGCATGAAGCAGATGCCTATGCAAGAACAACGGGGAAAGTTGGGGTTTGTCTTGTGACAAGCGGACCGGGAGCTACCAATCTGGTGACAGGTTTGGCAACGGCAAACTATGACAGTGTTCCACTTGTATGTTTTACCGGACAAGTAGCACGTCACCTGATAGGAAATGATGCATTTCAGGAAGTGGATATTGTAGGGATTACAAGGAGTATCACCAAATATGGTGTGACAGTTAGAAACCGTGAGGATTTGGGAAGAATTATCAAAGAAGCATTCTATATTGCACGTACAGGGAAGCCGGGGCCTGTGTTGGTTGATTTGCCAAAAGATGTTATGGCAGAACTTGGAGATGCAGAATATCCAAAGGAAGTCAATATCCGCGGGTATAAGCCGAATACGAGTGTGCATATCGGACAGCTGAAGCGTGCCCTGAAAGTACTTCATAAGGCAAAAAGACCGCTGTTTCTCGCCGGCGGTGGTGTCAATATTGCACAGGCAAATGAAGTGTTTGCGAAAGTTGTCGAGAAGACAAAAGTGCCTGTTGTTACAACGGTTATGGGGCGGGGAGCGATCCCGACCAATCATCCATTGTTTATCGGCAATCTTGGTATGCACGGTGCTTATGCGGCAAATATGGCGGTGAGTGATTGTGATGTGTTGTTTTCTATTGGAACTAGATTTAATGACCGGATTACTGGAAAACTTCACGCATTTGCTCCAAAGGCACAGATTATCCATATAGATATTGATACTGCGTCTATTTCCAGAAATATTCATGTAGATATACCGATTGTGGCAGATGCAAAGGTGGCATTGGATAAGATGAATGAATATGTGGAAATGTGTCATACAGAAAAATGGCTTTCCAAGATAGAGGTGTGGAAACAAGAACATCCACTGGATATGAGAAAGCATATGACAATGGGACCGAAAGATATTATAGATGAAATGAATCGGCAGTTTGACGAAGCCATTGTCGTGACAGATGTAGGGCAGCATCAGATGTTTGCAGCACAGTATACAGAGATTACGGAAAAGAAGAAAATCATTATGTCCGGCGGGTTGGGAACGATGGGATATGGATTTCCGGGAGCTATAGGAGCAAAGCTCGGCAATCCGGACACCCCGGTTATTTCTATTTCAGGGGATGGTGGTATGCAGATGAACATACAGGAATTTGCAACGGCAGTACTGGAGGAACTTCCTTTGATCTTATGTGTGTTTAACAATACTTATCTGGGAATGGTTCGCCAGTGGCAGAAGCTGTTTTATGGCAAGCGGTATGGGATGACAGATCTACGATCGGGAGCGTTGTCTCGCAGAACAGATGGACAGGAGATGCCAGAATACACACCAGATTTTATAAAACTGGCAGAAAGCTATGGGGCAAAGGGAATCAGAGTAACAGATAGGAAAGATATAGCAGCTGCATTTGAAGAGGCAAAGAAAAATACAAAGGTTCCGACTTTGATTGAGTTTATTATAGACCCGGAGGAGATGGTATATCCGATGATTCAGCCGGGAGGCACACTGGAAGAGATGATTCTGGATTGTTAAAGCGGAGGTAGAGAATGGATAATAATATGAAAAAAAGATGGATTTCGTTATATGTAGAGAATCAGGTTGGTGTGCTTTCCAAAATTTCCGGACTTTTTTCTGGAAAATGTTACAATTTGGATAGTCTTACTGTAGGAACGACCGAAGATCCGACAGTTTCTAGAATGACTATTGCGACAGTTAGCGATGATGAAACGTTTGAACAGATTAAGAAGCAGCTGAATCGTATGGTGGAAGTTATTAAGGTCATTGACTTTACAAATATTTTTGTGAGGATGAAGGAAATTTTGTATGTGAAAGTAGAAAAGTGTACACTGGGAGAGAAGACGGAATTATTTCAGATTGCGGAGACATTTAAAGCAAGAGTTATTGATTATGGAAGAGATAGTGTTCTTTTGGAGTTTGTACAAACAGCGACAAAAAATGATGCCGTTATAAAGTTGATGAAGGAAGAGTTTAAAAACATAGAAGTCGTGCGTGGAGGAAGTGTTGGTATCGAATCGATCAGTATGATGGAGCGGTAAGGATTCTAGGTATAGATACAGAAACGGAAGATCTAAAACAGAGCATACTCTTGATTTTTAAACAGAGCAGTATTATAATGAATAGCGTTCGTGATTATATCAATCATTATATCATTGGTGGGATAAAATAGTGGTTTCTTACCAACGAAATGGAGGAGATACAATGGAGAAGAAAAATATAGATTGGAAGAATCTGGGGTTTGGATATATTCCAACGGAGTACCGATACGTTGCAAATTATAAAAACGGAGAGTGGGAGCCAGGCGGACTGACAACAGATTCTAATATTACGATGAATGAATGTGCCGGAGTGCTTCAGTATGCGCAGACGATTTTTGAAGGGATGAAAGCTTATACGACAGTAGACGGGCATATTGTAACATTTCGTCCGGATCTGAACGGGGTGCGTATGGAAGATTCTGCAAAGAGATTGGAAATGCCGGTATTTCCGGCAGAATGTTTTGTGAAAGCAGTGGAAGAGACGATTCGGGCAAATGCGGCTTATGTTCCTCCATATGGTTTCGGGGCAACCTTGTATGTACGTCCATATATGTTTGGAATCAATCCAGTCATTGGTGTAAAACCGGCAGATGAATATCAGTTTCGTGTATTTACAACTCCGGTAGGACCGTATTTTAAGGGTGGGGTTAAGCCTTTGACAATCTGTGTTTCTGATTTTGACAGAGCGGCACCACATGGAACCGGGCACATTAAGGCAGGACTGAATTACGCCATGAGTCTTCATGCAATTGTAACAGCTCATGCAAACGGGTTTGATGAGAATCTGTATCTGGATTCTGCAACAAGGACGAAAGTGGAGGAGACTGGCGGAGCGAATTTTATCTTCGTTACCAAGGAGCATAAGGTGGTAACCCCTCATTCAGATACAATTTTGCCTTCTATTACAAGACGTTCTCTGATGTATGTGGCAGAGCATTATCTTGGTCTGGAGGTAGAAGAAAGAGATGTGTATTTGGATGAAGTAAAAGAATTTGCAGAATGCGGCTTGTGCGGAACTGCAGCAGTGATTTCACCGGTTGGTAAGATTGTAGATCATGGAAAAGAAATCTGCTTCCCGAGCGGAATGGAGAAAATGGGACCGGTTACGCAGAAATTGTATGAGACACTGACCGGAATTCAGATGGGACAGATTGAAGCACCAAAAGGTTGGATTCATGTGATTGAATAGAGTAAGGCAGACTTATCGAGGTGTTCGAAAATGTAGAGTGAATCAGGAACTGTTTCTAGTAGATTATTGGAAACAGTTCTTGTTTTTTTACACACAGTCTTGTCAATCAATGGTTTGGGGTGTTATGATAAACGACAGGAAAATACAGGAACAGGGAGTATAGGAAATGAAAAGGGGAACACTCTTGCTGTGCGTTTTCTGGAGTGTAATCTTATGCCTTTGTGTTGGAACACTGGAGGTACAGGCGGAGATCGCTTCAGATGATGCTTTTGAAGGAGTTGTATGGGAGAAAATCATAGAAGATCGGATAGAAGCACCGTTTGGGGTGGTGCAGTCTGTCTGTGCAACGGAAGATTATATTATCACTTTGGAAAATACTGCAGATGGAGCACCAGATGTAGATGTTGTAAAGGCTTACTATCGGAATGATACAGATGCGGATGGAAAATCGGTGAAAAAATATTCACTGGCAAAGCGTGTTGCTGCAACGAACTATGAGCATGCGAACGGAATGGCATATAATCCTGATACAAAGGAAATTGCAGTTGCATTATATACCAGTGGAAATCCGGAGAACAGAGGCTGCGTTTTTCTTATGGATTCAGAAACATTGGAATACAAAGGTCGGGTTCAGATTGCATCAGATTACAACATCCTCGGAATTGATTATGATGAAGAAAAAAAGCAGTATGTGATTCAGACCAATGTGGATGGAGGATATAGTTTCAAAATTTTGAATGATCAGTTTCAGGTTACGGAAGATTTGGGGTCGTATGCACATACAGCAAAAGGAGACAACTTTCAAGATTTATGCATCAGCGGAGATTATATTATTAATTTTCCACTAACATTGAATCTGGGCATTGGAGATTATATTCATATGTATTCGATATCACGAAGAGAGATGGTATCGGATGCGCAGTTGGATTTTCGCTTTGAAAATGTGGTGGAGGATGAACCGGAATCAATCTGTGAACTGGAACCGGGAGTTTTTGTTGCAGCTGTAAATGTGGTCTATGCAGATGGAAGGCGAAATATCTGTCTGTATAAGACGATGGTTCCATATAATTTTCCAGCGGAACAAACGGAAAAGAAAAAGGAAAAGAAAGTAGAAAAGAAAGCAGAAAAGAAGAAAAAGAAACGGATAGAAACCGTACAGGATAAAAAGGAGAAGAAGGATAAAAAAGAGATCCGCAAGATGACGGGAGCCGAGTTGTTACAGCATACTTTAGAAATTGTGTTTGTAATTCTTGGCATTCTCACAGTAATTCTTGGGGGACTTCTTGTGCTCTATATTCGTTATGTCAGAATACAGAGAGCCAGAAAGCGGAAGCTGGAAAAAGTGAGACGCGAACGGGAGCGGATTCGTTCGCTATATAATATGGACAGTAAACGTGGTGTATAGCGATGGACGGGATTGCTGTTTGTATACTGCTATGAAATATGCTATAATTTGTCCGAAGAGAAAGAACAAGGCGTATGAAGAGGCATGTTGTTTTTTCTAGAGGTTATAGGCGACGTAAAATGAAACGATAGTTTGATATATTAGAACAAAAGTGAGAGGTATCGATTTTGGAAGCGTATACAAGTTTTGCAGCAGTATATGATATATTTATGGATAACGTACCGTATGAGGAATGGGGGCAGTATCTGCATAGTTTGCTTGAGGAATACGGAATTGAGAACGGAATGGTTCTGGATTTGGGGTGCGGAACCGGAACTATGACAGAATTTCTGGCAAATCTGGGATATGATATGATTGGAGTGGATAATTCTGAAGATATGCTGGAAATTGCATTGGAGAAGAAGTTAAAATCAGATCACGATATTCTTTATCTGTGTCAGGATATGAGAGAATTTGAATTGTATGGTACCGTACGTGCGATTGTCAGCATTTGTGATTCGATTAATTATATTACAGATCCGACAGAACTTCGGCAGGTGTTTCACTGGGTGAATAATTATCTGGATTCGGATGGCGTATTTATTTTCGATTTTAATACAGAGTATAAATACCGGGAAATGCTTGGAGATTGCACCATTGCAGAGAGTCGGGAAGAATGCAGCTTTATCTGGGATAATTATTACTACGAAGAAGAGAAAATCAATGAATATGAATTGAGTCTGTTTGTGCGGGATGAAGAGCTGTCGAAAAACGGTCAGGATATTTATCAAAGATATCAGGAAACACACTTTCAAAGAGCTTATACATTGGAGTCTGTAAAGGCTCTTTTGGAAGAAGCTGGCATGTGTTTTCTGGTGGCATATGATGCATTCACGCGAGAAGAACCGAAGGTCAATAGTGAGAGAATCTGTGTGGTTGCGGCAAAACATGGTTTCGGGATATAGAGAATAGCTTTTCAAATGAACTTGCATTCTTTGAGTGTCTAAATAAATAAAAAAGTTTACAAATAAATATAAAACGTTCTAAATATATTTTTGAAACTACAAAATGGACGAGCTGGATGATGATGTGAATGAATAAGAAAGGGATGAAAAAATGAAAGATTATATCGTAAGAGCGACTGCAGCAAACACACAAATTCGTGCCTTTGCTGCAATGACAACAGATTTAGTAGAACAGGCAAGAAGATATCATGGAACAAGTCCGGTTGCGACAGCTGCGCTGGGGCGGCTGTTGACTGGTGGGGTGATGATGGGAAGTATGATGAAGAATCCGACAGACGTGTTGACTTTACAGATCAACTGCAGCGGTCCGATTGGAGGTCTGACTGTAACTGCAGATGCAGTGGGAAATGTCAAAGGTTATGTGAATGAGCCGGAAGTGATTTTACCCCCAAAGAATGGGAAGTTGGATGTTGGTGGTGCACTTGGTCAAGGGATTCTGAACGTGATTAAAGATATGGGGTTGAAAGAACCTTATGCAGGACAAACGATTCTTCAGACCGGGGAAATTGCGGAAGATTTGACGTATTATTTTGCAACTTCTGAGCAGGTGCCCTCTTCAGTAGGACTGGGGGTTCTGATGGAAAAGAATAATACTGTGTGTTGTGCGGGCGGGTTTATCGTGCAGGTGATGCCATTTATTGAAGAAGAGGTACTCACAAAGCTGGAAGAAAATATTAGTAAGATCCAGTCAGTGACAGCCATGCTAGATAACGGACATACGCCAGAAGAAATGTTGTCACAGGTATTAGATGGACTGGATATGGAAGTAACAGACACATTTCCAACCTCCTATCACTGTAACTGTTCAAAAGAAAGGATTGAGAAGGCAATTATCAGCATCGGCAAGAAAGATATCCAGGAAATGATCGATGACGGGGAGACGATCGAGGTAAAATGTCATTTCTGTAATACCGCATATCATTTCACGGTAGAAGAGTTGGAGGCGATATTGAAAAAGAGCCGATAATGCTGTTGCTGTGTAAAAGGATTGTAATAGTAATGAAAATATAAGAACAGGATGGGCAAATGTATGAAACAAGGTTTTGTAAAGGTGGCGGCAGTAACGACAGATATTCGTGTTGCTGATGTGGCGTATAACACAGAAAAGATATGTGAGGCGATTGATAAAACTGCATTGGAAAGGGCAAAGATTGTGGTGTTTCCGGAACTGTGTATTACAGGATATACATGCGCAGATTTGTTTTTGCAGGACGTGCTTTTAAACAGTGCAAAAGAAGCACTAAAAAAGATTGCACAACATACAAGGGATAAGGATATGTTGGTTTTTGTCGGACTTCCGTTGGAAGTGGACGGGAAACTTTATAATGTTGCAGCGGCATTGAATCGAGGAAAGATCCTCGGATTTACGACGAAGACGTTTCTTCCAAATTACGGGGAATTTTATGAAATGAGGCAGTTTACTCCAGGTCCGGATATGAGTCGGGAAATTTTGTTTGAAGGATCTCAGATTCCTTTTGGACCACAGATTCTGTTTCAGGCAGTAGGGATGGAGAATCTAATTGTATCAGCTGAAATCTGTGAGGATGTGTGGTCTCCGATTCCGCCAAGCATTCAGGCGGCTTTGGAAGGGGCAACTGTGATTGTGAATTGTTCGGCAAGTGATGAAAATGCAGGGAAGGACAGTTATAGACGTACGCTGATCGCGGGACAGTCAGCAAGATTGATTGCTGGATACATTTATGCGAATGCCGGAGAGGGAGAATCTACAACAGATGTTGTGTTTGGCGGACACAACATCATTGCAGAAAACGGTGCCGTTTTAAAAGAGACGAAGCGTTATAAGAATGATATTGTTTACAGCGAAATTGACATTCATCGATTAATGGGAGAACGTCGGAGAAATACGACATTCCGAATGACACTAAATCCAGTGCTAAAACGTGTACCGTTCTATATTGAGGAAGAGGAAACAGAGCTGACAAGAAACTTTGCCAAAAGTCCTTTTGTACCGCAGAATGAACGGTTGAGAGAAAAACGATGTGAAGAGATTTTAACAATCCAGGCAATGGGATTGAAAAAACGGCTGCTTCATACGCATGCAAAGACTACGGTTGTGGGGATTTCCGGAGGCTTGGATTCCACTTTGGCGTTACTTGTAACGGCAAGAGCATTTGAACTGCTTCAGAAGGACAAAAAAGAGATTTATGCGGTGACAATGCCGTGTTTTGGAACCACTGACCGGACGTATCAGAATGCTTGTGAAATGTCAAAACGATTGGGAGCAACATTGCTGGAAGTGCCGATCGCAGATGCTGTGCAGGTCCATTTTCGGGACATTGGACATGATGCCAATAATCATGATGTCACATATGAAAATGCACAGGCCAGAGAACGGACTCAGGTGCTGATGGATATTGCCAATGCAAATGGAGGGATCGTAATCGGGACTGGAGATATGTCAGAGCTGGCGCTTGGCTGGGCAACTTACAATGGAGACCATATGTCGATGTATGGTGTCAATGCTTCTGTTCCGAAAACACTGGTGTATTATCTGGTCAAACATGTAGCAGATACAACAGAAGACGAGAAGCTGCGGGAAATCTTGTGTGATGTATTGGATACGCCTGTAAGTCCAGAACTGCTTCCACCAAAAGATGGTGATATTGCCCAGAAAACAGAAGATTTGGTAGGACCGTATGAACTCCATGATTTCTATTTGTATTATTTCTTACGTTTCGGATATGAGCCGAGTAAGATTTTCCGTTTAGCAGAAAAAGCATTTGGAGATAAATATGATTCAGTGGATATATTGAAATGGCTGGAAACATTTTGCAGACGATTTTTTAACCAGCAGTTTAAACGTTCTTGTCTGCCGGATGGTCCGAAGATTGGAACAGTAGCGCTTTCTCCAAGAGGAGATTGGCGGATGCCAAGTGATGCCTGTGTACAGGCATGGATGAAGGATTTGGAACATATATCCCTGATGTAACAAAAATAAATAAATGATTAAAAACTGTGGATTATTATCAATGGAATCCAAAAACAAAGAGTGCTATAATTGAATAAAGTACTGCTAATTTATGTATATGCTGGGGATTGGCTCAGTGTTTCTACCAACTACCGTAAAGAGTTGACTACATAACCTTGTATGGTCGCTCTTTTTTTATTGTTATGATGAGTAACAAAAGGAACGATCTCTTTCAAAGTCGCGGTGAGCTTATAATGGATTTTTTATACTGCAGACAGAAGAAATTTTTTGAAGGTGAGGATTTGTGTAATAATGGACAAAATGAAAGTAAAAAGGAGAAAAGAAAGGTGGTGCGCCGCATGATGGTGAAGGATTCTGTATTTGGATTGAAGGGAAATATTGTATATAGTAAAACGCCCAAACAGTTGGAAATCTGTGAAAATAGTTATCTTGTCTGTGAGAAAAATCTGGTGAAAGGGGTGTACCAGGAATTGCCGGAGGAATATAAGAAAATTCCGGTGGAAGATTATGGGGACTGCCTGATTATTCCAGGACTTGTTGATTTGCATATTCATGCACCTCAGTATACATTCCGGGGGCTTGGAATGGATATGGAACTTTTGGACTGGCTGGAGACCAATACATTTCCGGAGGAGGCAAAGTATAAAAATCTGGAATATGCAAGAATGGCATATCAGATTTTTGTGGATAATTTGCGAAAAGGTGCTACAACAAGAGCGTGTATTTTCGCGACAGTTCATCGGCAGGCGACTCTTCTTTTGATGGATTTACTGGAGGGATCCGGACTTCATACAATGGTCGGTAAAGTAAATATGGACCGGAACTGCCCGGACTATTTAAGGGAAGAAACAGAAGAGTCTGCCAGTGAGACAGTGGAGTGGATGAAAGATATTCAGCATAATAAATACAAAAAGACACAGGCAATTTTGACACCACGGTTTATACCAAGTTGTACAGATGAATTGATGGAGAAGCTGAAAATGATTCAGATGCGGTATCAGACACCGGTGCAGTCTCATTTGTCAGAGAACTATGGAGAAATTTCATGGGTACAGGAACTGTGTCCGGAATCTGAGTTTTATGGAGATGCGTATGATCAATTTGGCTTGTTTGGAGTGGATTGTAAAACTGTAATGGCACATTGTGTACACTCAGATGCACGTGAAATAGCTCGAATCAAAGAAAATGGTGTATTTATTGCACATTGTCCGGAGTCTAATATGAATCTGGCCTCCGGAGTGGCTCCGATCAGGACATTTCTGGATGAAGGGCTTCACGTAGGATTAGGAAGTGACGTGGCAGGAGGTACTACAGAAAATCTGTTTACGGCAATGGCACATGCAGTTCAGGCATCAAAATTGCGTTGGAGATTGAAAGATGATTCTTTAAAACCACTGACAGCTTCCGAGGTTTTCTACATGGCAACAAAGGGTGGTGGGGAATTCTTTGGTAAAGTGGGAAGCTTTGAACCGGGGTATGAGTTGGATGCAGTCATTCTGGATGACAGCAGACTTGTTCATCCACAGGAAATAAATGTACAGCAACGGTTGGAACGTTTGATTTATTTCTCAGATGACAGGGAAGTGTATGCGAAGTATGTGGCAGGAGAGAAATTATTCTAATATTCTAAGGGGAAGAAATAAAAGCGGCACATTCTGGTTTTGGAGAATGTGCCGCTTTTATATAAAATTATTTTGTGTTATCTTTGTCCTTTCTAGTCCAAACTGATTCGGGTACCAGTCGTTCCATTGATACCATCTTTCGCTGTTTCAAGCAATGTAATCAGAGCCTGACGTCCTGGTTTGGATGCTGCAAAGTCAACTGCAGCCTGTATCTTAGGAAGCATTGAACCGGGAGCAAAATGCCCTTCATCCATGTATTGTTTTGCTTGGTCTATAGAAATGTGATCGAGCCATTTTTCTTCCGGTTTTCCGAAGTTGATTGCAACTTTCTCTACAGCGGTAAGAATGATCAAAAAGTCTGCATCCAGCTCTTTGGCAAGCAGGCAGCTTGCAAAGTCTTTGTCAATAACTGCGCTAGCACCTTTTAAATGATTTCCTTGACGCATAACAGGGATTCCACCACCTCCACAGGCGATGACCAAATCTCCGGCATCTACCATATTTCGAATGGTTCCGATTTCTACGATTTCCTGTGGCTGTGGAGAAGCAACGACACGGCGGTAACCACGTCCTACATCTTCTTTCATAATATAATTGTATTTTTCGGACATGACGTCAGCCTGCTCCTTTGAGAGAAAACGTCCGATCGGCTTGGATGGATTTTTGAAAGCAGGATCATTTTCATCTACGCGAACTTGTGTGATCATAGTTGCAACCGGAATATCTGTGATTCCGCGATTTAACAGCTCTTCATGAAGTGCATTCTGTAAATCGTATCCGATATAAGCCTGACTCATTGCAACACAAACAGAAAGTGGAGTGTTTGGCTGGTTTTCGTCTTCGTGAGTCAGTGCAATCATTGCATTATTAATCATACCAACTTGTGGACCATTGCCATGTGCTACGATTACTTCGCAGCCTTCTTCGATTAAATCCACAATGGCACGAGCAGTGATTTTTACTGCAGCCATTTGCTCAGGAAGTGTGTTGCCGAGGGCGTTACCACCAAGGGCAATGACGATTCTCCTTTTCTTTGCCACCTTTCTTATTCCTCCCCAATGTAAGCAATTGTCTCTACTTCACAGAGAACTCCTTTCGGAAGTGCTTTGACAGCAACACAGGAACGTGCCGGTTTCCCTGTGAAATATTTTGCATAGATTTCATTAAATGCTGCAAAGTCATCCATATCTGCAAGAAAACAGGTTGTTTTCACCACATCTGTGAATTTGGCATTTTGACTTTCCAGAAGAGCGGAAATATTCTTCATAACCTGCTCGGTTTGTTCCTGAATGGTAGTTCCGACAACTTCTCCTGTTTTAGCGGAAAGCGGAATTACACCGGAAAAGAAAGCAAGTCCGTTTATTACAATTCCCTGAGAGTATGGTCCGATAGCTGCTGGTGCGTTTTTGGTGTCTACATATTTCAACATATGAGTTCCTCCTTTTTATTTGAAATGGTATTATATGTATTCGACCGGATTGAAGAATCCGGGAATAACTTCTGTAAAATAAAGTAGGGCACTGCGCAATGCATTTGCGAGTGCCCTGAGATATGTTGTTGTCTGCTACATATGCAGACGACAAACTGAGCGTTCATCTATGCGGATCGTATTCATGACTATTCAAATACTCTGGAAGATGCTCTTTCTTCCAGTTTCTTCAATACATCAGCCGGATCAGCGAATTTGGCAAGAAAGATCATAGCTGCAATGATGTATGGTTTGAAGCTGGCTTCTTTGTAAAGAGGATTTCTGTAGCGATCGAATACAGATGCGTCTACTTCTCCTTCGTCACAACTTACGCCTGAGATGTCGGCCGGTAGACAGTGCATATAAAGTGCTTTTCCGTTTTTTGTTGTAGCCATAAGTTCTTCTGTACAAGCCCAGTCTTTATGCTCAGCATTCTGTGCAAGAAGTTCTTTTTCAAGTGCTTTGATACCTTCTGTATCACCGTTTCCATAAAGTTCTGTACGTTTTTCCATGGCTGCGAATGGAGCCCAGCTTTTTGGATATACGATATCAGCATCTTTGAAAGCTTCAGCCATGTTATTGGTCTTTGTAAAAGAACCGCCAGATTTTTTCGCATTTTCTTTGGCAACATTTTCGACATCCTCGAATACTTCATATCCTTCGGGATGTGCAAGAACAACATCCATACCAAAACGTGTCATCAGACCGATGATTCCCTGCGGTACAGAAAGTGGCTTTCCGTAAGATGGAGAGTAAGCCCATGTCATCGCAAGCTTTTTGCCTTTCAGGTTCTCAACGCCGCCAAATTCATGGATGATGTGAAGCATATCAGCCATAGCCTGTGTCGGGTGGTCAATATCACACTGTAAGTTTACCAGTGTAGGTTTCTGTTCCAAAATACCATCTTTGTTGCCTTGTGTTACGGCATCTACAACTTCATGCATGTATTTGTTACCTTTTCCGATGTACATATCATCACGGATACCGATTGCGTCAGCCATAAAGGAAATCATGTTCGCTGTTTCACGAACTGTCTCACCGTGAGCAACCTGTGATTTACCTTCATCCAAATCCTGAACTTCAAGACCAAGCAAGTTACATGCAGAAGCAAAAGAGAAACGTGTACGTGTAGAATTGTCACGGAACAGAGAGATTCCAAGACCACTTTCAAATACCTTTGTAGAGATGTTGTTCTCTCTCATGTAGCGAAGAGCGTCAGCGACTGTAAATACAGCCTCGATTTCATCATCTGATTTTTCCCATGTGAGGAAAAAGTCTCCATTGTACATTTCTTTGAAATTTAAGGCGTTCAATTTGTCAATATATTCTTGTAATTTTGCGTCCATTAAAATAATCCTCCTGATTGGTTCTCATATGAATACAGTAAAAAGGTGTTACAGTTATTATTTTACGTAGCAATTTGGAAGTGCGGCATAAACAGCAGCACATGTAACCAGATCCTGTTTCCAAGTCTTTTCGTTCGGCGCATGAGCCTGAGCTTCAGCTCCAGGACCAAAGCCAATACAAGGAATTCCGTTACGTCCCATGATAGATACGCCGTTTGTAGAGAATGTCCATTTATCTGTCAGTGGGCGAGCCTGACGCATTTCGAGAGTTTCAGCAGCACCGATTCTTTGATCGCCATACAGACATGTGTAAGCTTCTTCCAGAGCTTTTGTTACCGCGTGGTCTTTTGGAATTGCCCATGTCGGGAAGTAGCATTCAATCTCATATACACATCCTGTGTAGGAAGGTCTGTCATAGTTGTACATAGAAACAACAACATCCTCTCCATATTTTTTTACACTTGGAAGGTTGCGGATTTCCTCCAGACAGCTTTCCCATGTTTCTCCAAATGTCATACGACGGTCAAGAGACACTGCACAGGAGTCAGCAACTGCACAACGGCTCGGAGATGTGTAGAAAATCTGAGAGGTTGTAACAGTTCCGCGTCCGAGGAAACGAGCCTCTTCCCAATCTGGGTTGTATTTCGGGTTGAGCATCTTAACAAGACCTTTGATTTCCGTCTCGTCAGCGTCATCATTTTCATTTAGTGCGCGTACATCCTGGAGGATGTCGGCCATTTTGTAGATTGCGTTGTCTCCACGTTCTGGAGCGGAACCGTGACAGGAAACTCCTTTTACGTCGATGCGGATTTCCATACGTCCCCTTTGTCCGCGATAGATCCCACCGTCTGTAGGCTCTGTAGATACAACAAATTCCGGACGAATCTTATCTTCGTTGATGATGTATTGCCAGCAGAGACCGTCACAATCCTCTTCCTGAACGGTCCCAACTACCATGATTTTACATCCGTCTGGAATCAAATCCTGTTCTTTCATGATCTTAGCACCGTATACAGCAGATACGATACCGCCACACTGGTCGGATACGCCACGACCACCGATTTCCGTTTCTGTTTCATAACCTTCATAGGGATCAAATTCCCAGTTTTCTATATTACCAATACCTACGGTATCAATGTGGGCATCAAATGCGATGATCCTATCACCGGTTCCCATGTAGCCGATCACGTTACCCTGAGGGTCGATTGCAACATCATCAAAATCAAGTTTTCTCATTTCGGTAGCGATTGTCTCGATGTGAGCTTTCTCATCACAGCTTTCTCCCGGGGTTTTTACAATTGCACGCAGGAATGCGGTCATGTCTTTTTC
>JAHHTO010000034.1 GCA_020024595.1 Schaedlerella sp. | reverse complement strand
CTACTAAATATATTACAGTGGATAACAAAGAGAAGTTTAGAAATCTGAAGGGTTTCAAGATATGAAAACCTTTACAGACGGAAATAGTATGTTTGAAAATTAATGGAAGAAATGACTTAATACAAAGCTATATCTTTTAGCAATGGGTAAGTCAATATCAACAATGAACAATGAATAAGTATTTAAGTGTCTACCAAAAGAAAGGCAATAGGAACTAATGGACAGAAAATGTGATTTCGCAAAACATCAGGAACTGAATAATGATATGAACAGCGTTTAGGGCAGTTATAAGTTGAAAAATTTGTAGCCGCCTTTTTTGGCACCTGGTGGTACACGTCGCTAATATGTAATCACGATAATATAGATTTAGTATCACTCAATAGTGAATACTTTTAAAAATTAAGAACCGCCATATGGCGGTTCTTGGTTATCGCTGTTGTAGAATCCCTTTCAGTAGATTTGGAAACCATAGTAACAGATTTTCTAGGAAGGAATGTTTATTGTAATCCATATGTTTTAAAATCTCTTTTAGGATATATCCACTAACTTTTAAGAATAGCAGAAGTAGAACGTTAGCGGTTTTTCTATACACTATCATACTTGAAGATTACGATTCTGGTACTTTTTATTCTGTTTCGTTATATTTTTTTGTTCTCTTCATTGCAGATACAACCATACCACTTAGTGCAAATAGAGCAAGTGCATTAGGAATCACCATTAGATTATTGAACATGTCAGAAAGTTCCCATACCAGATCATTGGAAGCCAGTGTTCCAAGGAAAATAAACACCAGTGCAATTACAGTATATACTTTCGTTGACTTCTCACCGAATAGATAAGCTACATTGATTTTTCCAAATAAATTCCAGCCAAGGATTGTGGAAAATGCAAAGAAGAATAATGTAATGGCTACAAATTGTGCACCAAGCTGTTCACCGAAAACAGTACCAAATGCAGTCTGAGCAAGGTTGGCTTTACCGATGGTATCCAGTGCGGCACCGGTATATCCATTTTCCAGAACCCCTCCTTTTGTATATAGTGTAGAAATGACAACAAGCGCGTTCAGTGTTAGTACAACAAATGTATCGATGAATACACCAACCATGGCAACACAGCCTTGCTCATGTGGAGATTTTACATGTGCCAGTGCATGTGCATGAGGGGTGGAACCCATACCAGCTTCGTTAGAGAACAGACCACGTTTTGCGCCTTGTGTCATAGCAGTTTTGATTGCAGCACCGAAAGAACCGCCGATGATTGCCTGTGGCTGGAAGGCGTATGTAAAAATCATTCCAAAAGTTTCGGGTAAGTATTTGAAACGGGCAATCAGAACGACCAGACCGCAAATCAGGAAAATGGCAGCCATGATTGGAACGAGTTTTTCAGTAACGGAAGCAAGGCGCTTAATTCCTCCAAGGAAGATAAAGCCGCAGATGATCACAAGAATGATGCCGATTATCCATGATGGAATTCCAAATGCGGTTTCACAGGTAGAACCAATGGAATTGGATTGTACCATACATCCAAAAAATCCGAGCGCTAATGTAATAGCAATTGCAAAAAATCCGGCTAGGAATTTACCAAGAGAACCCTTGAATGCAGTTGTGATATAGTAAACTGGACCACCTTTGATCTGGCCGTCATTTTCTATAATACGGGTTTCCTGTGCCAGTGTTGCCTCTGCATAAATGGTCGCCATTCCAAAGAAGGCGATGATCCACATCCAGAAAATTGCTCCCGGACCACCGGTTAGAATCGCACCAGAAGCACCTACGATGTTACCGGTTCCAACCTGAGCTGCAATTGCAGTTGCAAGAGCCTGAAAAGAACTCATACCGGAATCATGTTTTTTACCGTTTAATGTAAGAGTACCAAATACTTGGGACATGCCTTCTTTAAAACAGCGAACTTGGACAAATCGAGTTTTGATGGAATACCATAGACCAACTGCGATCAGCATAAAGAACAGGATGTAGTCGGACAGGTAACTATTGATTGTTTGAACAATTGGTAATAAAGCATCAGACATTTTTATCTCTCCTTTGATATAAAAAATAATGTTGGACAAAGCTGTTTCGTCCACGATGTTGATTATGAACCGCGTAATAGGTTGTTCTGGTTCATTGCCAACACAAAAAGAGCAACTAACAAGTTAGCTGCTCTGAAAAAACGCATATAAATCTGAGAAAAGACGATAATATCAATCCCGTATAAAATAGATGGGAAATCATCACTCTGTCTCCTTTACCTGAGAGATTCAGCCTATAGCGACCTTACACCTTCGGTACTCATACATGAGTTTTTCCAGAGTATTCTCCGCCTCCAGTCTCCCGATTTGGGATTCAAGAGGTTTCATCGAATCTGACTTTATCATAGCACAGAAGAAAAGTAGTGTCAATCTATAGGAAGGTGAAAACTTCTTATGAATAGTCATAATTGTAACTAAAAATTTCCGATTTTATTTTCAATCTGTCTTTTAGCTTTCAAAATCAATTCTTTTAATTCCAGAATCCGTTCGTTATGCATTCGATCTTTGGGTGCGGAGATACTGATAGCATGGGTGGATTTTCCATCATAGCCTTTTAATGCAACAGCGATACAACGAACTCCAATTTCATTTTCTTCATTGTCTATTGCATACCCTTTTTTACGGATATCTTCAATTAGTTGTATAAAGTCAGCATACTTCGTAATTGTGTGTTCCGTAAGTTTGTGAATGGAACTGCGATGCCAGATTGACTCAATCTTTTCATTCGGCATATCTGCCAGCATAGCCTTACCAACACCAGAACAGTAAAGCGGAATGCTCTTTCCAACCATGGAAATCATACGTATAGAGTTCTGAGAAGCTTCTACTTTATCAATATAAGTAGCATTTATATCATCAATCTGCACTAGATGAACTGTTTCACCGGAAGCAGTTGAAAGCTCCTTGATGTAAGGATGAGCGATATCAATTATGCTGTTTTTTTCCAAAATCTGATGGGAAAGCCCGCAGATTTTAAAACTCAGATTGTATTTTAAAGATTCTTGATCCTGCCGAACGTAGTCCATACAGATCAGAGAATTCAGGATGCGATGCACCGTACTCTTGTTCAGTCCCAGTTTTGAACTTAATTCTTGAAGCCCCATGGCGCCATTTTGTGCAAGACATTCAATGGTATTAAAAATGCGTTCTGATACTTGAATTGGATTTTTTGGTAAGTCATGTTGTTGATTGTCCATTTGAAAGCCTCCTGGATATTAAAGCAGTATTTCATAATATAAAAAAATATAACGTATTGTAGCACGCTTCTTTTGAAATGGCAATAGCAGGGCGTTTGGTGGAATTTGGTTTGAGGTGCAGTTTGCGGGATTAAATGATGATAAAAATGCAGACAAGGATTGAAATATGTTGACAAGGATATAATAAAGAGTATAATAAACAATAAGAAGTTCATAATATGAAATATAGTTCCATAATACGAAACTAAAAGAGCGTAAGAAAGATGAATATGAGAATGAGTTTGTATTGTAAGAGAACACAATAACCAAAGTAGATAAGGAGAAGAAAAGATGGATGTATCAGAGATGATTCAGAAAATGGGAGTAGTACCGGTAGTTGTTTTGAACGATGCTAAGGATGCAGCCCCGCTTGCAAGGGCATTGTGCGAAGGCGGGCTTCCATGTGCAGAAGTAACTTTCCGTACGGAAGCAGCAGAGGAGTCTATTCGCATTATGACAACAGAGTATCCGGATATGTTTGTAGGAGCAGGAACTGTTTTGACAATTCATCAGGTTGATCGAGCAGTTGCGGCAGGTGCAAGGTTTATTGTCAGCCCGGGATTTGATCCCGAAATAGTAGATTACTGTCTCAGCAAAGACATACCAGTATATCCAGGATGCATCACACCATCGGAAGTCGCGCAGGCTGTTAAGAGAGGACTGAAAGTAGTGAAGTTCTTCCCGGCAGAGCAGTTTGGCGGAGTATCTACAATCAAGGCTCTTGCGGCTCCGTATGTGGGTGTGAAGTTTATGCCGACAGGAGGTGTAAATGCGAAGAATCTGGAAAATTATCTGGCATGTGACAAGATTGTGGCATGTGGCGGAAGCTGGATGGTAAAAGGAAGCCTTGTAGCAGAAGGTAAGTTTGATGAGATCAGAGATCTTGCCAAGGAAGCGGTTCAGCTTGTGGCTGATATCAGAAGCAAATAGAACATTTGAAGACCGTATATTTTGAAATTTAAATTCAGAAAACAAAATATATATTTGAAGAAGAAAGAGGAGAATTATGAGCAAGAAAGTTATTACATTTGGAGAAATTATGTTGAGACTGGCACCGGAAGGATATTACCGTTTTGTTCAGGCTGACACATTTGGTGCGACATATGGCGGCGGGGAAGCAAATGTAGCAGTCTCTCTCGCTAACTATGGATTTGATGCAAAGTTCGTTACAAAGCTTCCGAAGCATGAAATTGGGCAGGCAGCCGTAAATTCTTTAAGAAAATATGGTGTAGATACATCTTACATTGCGCGAGGTGGTGACAGAGTAGGTATTTATTTTCTGGAAAAGGGGGCTTCCCAGAGACCATCCAAGGTTATTTATGATAGAGCCGGTTCTTCCATCTATACAGCATCCATGGAAGATTTTGATTGGAAAGTGATTTTTGATGGCGCAGAGTGGTTCCACTTTACAGGAATTACACCGGCATTGAATGACAATGTGGCAGCGATCTGTCTTGAAGCTTGTAAGGCTGCTAAGGAAGCTGGTGTCAAGATTTCTTGCGATCTGAACTACAGAAACAAATTGTGGAGCAAAGAAAAAGCAGGTCAGGTAATGGGTGAGCTTTGTAAATATGTTGATGTTTGTATTGCGAATGAAGAGGATGCTTCTGATGTATTTGGTATCAAAGCAGCTAATACAGATGTATATGCAGGTGAAGTAAACCATGAAGGATATAAAGATGTTGCAAAACAGCTGGCTGATCGCTTTGGGTTCGAGAAAGTGGCAATCACATTGCGTGAATCTCTTTCTGCAAATGACAATCTCTGGTCTGCGATGTTATTTAACGGAACAGATTATTACTTTAGTAAAAAATATAAGATGCATATTGTAGACCGTGTCGGAGGCGGCGACAGTTTCGGAGGCGGACTGATTGCGGCAACATTGAACGGATATGATGCACAGACAACAATCGAATTTGCAGTTGCAGCATCTTGTCTGAAACACTCCATTGAGGGTGACTTTAATATGGTCTCTATGGACGAAGTTGCAAAACTTGCCGGTGGCGATGCTTCCGGACGTGTCCAGAGATAATAAATAATCCCTATTTGCTATGTTGAAATACGGCTGTCACATACGTGGCAGCTATATTTCTATGTTATGTAAATACATGTTACAGTGGCATAGGGTGCGTGTGATTGCAGGATATTTATTGAATCAGAAAAGAAGCAGCAGTATAATAAGTGCACTAAGACAACTTGGATATGAGAAGTAAAATAACAGGAGGTAGATAGATATGAAACCGTTTATGGATCAAAATTTTCTTCTGTCAACAGAGACAGCGCAGAGGCTATATCATGAATATGCAGAGGTGATGCCGATTCTGGATTACCATTGCCATCTGAATCCACAAGAAATTTATGAGGATAGAAAGTTTGAAAATATTACGCAGGTATGGCTTGGGGGAGATCACTACAAATGGCGACAGATGCGTTCCAATGGAGTAGAAGAGCAGTATATCACAGGAAATGCTTCTGATAGAGAAAAGTTTCAGAAGTGGGCAGAAACCCTAGAAATGGCAATTGGCAATCCATTGTATCACTGGAGTCATCTAGAACTAAAGCGGTATTTTGGATATGACGGATATTTGAATGGGGAAACAGCAGAAGAAGTGTGGAATCTCTGCAATGAAAAGCTGGCGCAGGAAGGTATGAGTACACGTAATTTGATCAAGAAATCCAATGTAACACTTGTTTGTACGACGGACGATCCGATAGACTCTTTAAAATGGCATAAAAAAATTGCAGAAGATGAAAGTTTTGATGTTCAGGTGCTTCCGGCATGGAGACCGGATAAGGCAATGAATCTTGAAAAACCAGACTATTTGGAATACCTTGCAAAATTAAGTGATGTAAGTGGAATTAAAGTGGATAGTTTTAAAGCATTGATAGATGCATTGAAGAACAGGATGGATTTTTTTGCATCAAATGGGTGCGTGGTTTCCGATCATGGTCTTGAATATGTAATGTATGCTCCTGTATCTGAGGAAGAAGTTGAAAAGATTTTTGCGAAACGTCTGACAGGTGAAACTGTAAGTCGTCAGGAGGAACTTCAGTTTAAGAGTGCATATATGGTAGCGCTCGGAAAAGAATACCATAAAAGAAATTGGGTAATGCAGCTGCATTATGGTGTGAAACGTGATAATAATAAGAGTATTTATCGAAGTCTTGGTCCGGATACCGGTGTTGATTGTATCAATAACTTTGCTCCATCTTCTGAGATGGCAGATTATCTGAATGCGCTGGCGGAAAATGATGAACTTCCGAAGACGATACTCTATTCTCTGAATCCTGTAGATAACGCTTCGATCGGAACGATCATAGGGTGTTTTCAAGATGCGTCCGCTATTGGAAAAATTCAGCAAGGAAGTGCATGGTGGTTTAACGATAATAAAACAGGTATGACAGAGCAGATGATATCGCTGGCAAATCTGGGGATTCTTGGAAATTTTATCGGAATGTTGACAGACTCTAGGAGTTTTCTCTCTTATACAAGACATGAATATTTTCGAAGGATCCTCTGTGAATTGATTGGTGGATGGGTTGAGAATGGAGAGTATCCGGCAGATTATAAAGTACTGGAGAGAATGATCAAAGGAATTTCCTATAATAATGCAGTGAGGTATTTCGGATTCGAATTGTAAAATCTAGTTTGCATTTGGCGGAATCTATCACATAGAATATAGAATAAAAATAGCGTTATGTTCAGAGGTTGGTCTGACATAGCGCTATTTTTTTAAGAAATTTCACTCCGGTACTCTTTCGGGGTTTTTCCAATATATTTTTTAAAAATCTTTGTAAAATAATTGACATCTGATATTCCACAGTACTGTGCGATACTCTGAATCTGCATATTTGTAGAATTAAGCAGAAATATTGCGTTTTCTATTCGCTTTCTATTTACATAGTCTGTCAGGGTGGTTCCAGTTTCTTTTTTGAATAATGTAGAAAGATAGCTGGCATTGACATTCAAAAGTTTTGCCTGGGTATTTAGGCTTAAATCAGCTGTTAGATCGGAATCGATCCGTGTCAGTACCTTCTGTACGAGAAGTGAGAAGCCTTTCATGGAATGATTTTTAACAAGCAGACAATATTTGTGAATCATTTCTTTTTGCAATATCTGACCACCTTCAGGTGATGTGACCTGTTCGATTTTGCGGGCGAAGCGGGAAGACAGACTGTCAATGTGCAACGGATGTACGGAACCTTGTTCAGCTGCTTTTCTTAGCAGCGTATTTAAGATGATGCAATAATTTTTGATATCCCTTATCGGATCAGTCAGGCGTTTCTCCAACAGCAGAAAGTTATTGTTTGACATTGCTATTTCTGCTTTGTGTATCAGTCCTTGTGAAACTGCGAGAATCAGCTGATTTTCGGCAGCATATCGGTCTTCCAGGATCTGCATACTTAAGAAAGCTTCTTCCGGCTCTCGAAAATCTGGACGTGATGCTATCGGTTCCACTCGCTCCGATACACGGTTATCAATATATTCTACTGAAAAATTCTCAAGACCTCCCCAGAGATATTCCCCGAAAGTGGTGACAAGAGAGAAGATGGGCTCTTCATTTGTCAGAAGAGGGATATTTGAATAGTATTTGTTTAGCTGCGTAAATTGTTTCGGTGAAAGAGACAGTTTTTCTGCAAGGCTTAGAAGGATTCGTTTGGTAATATCCCGGTTTGTGTAGGGACCGATGACAAAATGTGATGGTTCTTTTTCTGCATTCGGGAGCTGAAAATAGATATAACTGCATAGATATTCATCCTGAATCCGGAATATGGTCTTGGAGGCATCTGGGCGTGAAGAAAGGGAAAAGAACCAACTATAGTCTGTCTCATTATAAATCATGCGTCGTAGTCCAAGGTCGAATTCGGGCAAATTTTTGTCAGTTACTCCAATAATCATGGTGTTGATATGAAAATTTTTTAAAAGACGTTGTAAAAATATTAATTCTGCTTTGTAATCCATAAGCATCCTCTTTCTATAAACATAGTTTGTATGAAAATTAAAAAAAATCATAAACTAAAAACAATGTCATTGTACGATGCGTAAAATATCTGTCGCTCAATACTAGGGTTTTTCATGAGAGATATTAGTGAATCGTAGAATTCTCTTATATTATCGTATAATTTTTTGGTAAATATAAGAGATAATAAAAATTATACGGAAATAGATAAAAAAATTCCTAACTGAAAAATATAAATCCTATTAAAGTAAAGAGAACGAGAGAATTTAAAAGATTACATATGAGAGAAATGTAAGAAGGAGAAACATTATGCGTAAGATTATTAACCTAAATAAAAATTGGCAGTTTATTCAGAAGGATGTTGGACTTCCGTCAGCACTCCCAACAGATTGGCAGCAGATTGACTTGCCGCATACATGGAATGCAGTGGATGGACATGATGGAAATGGCAGTTATGATAGAGGAAAATATTGGTATGCAAAGAATTTTACAACACCGAAGCAGGCGTTTGGCGGGAGCAAAGTGTTTGTAGAGATTCTGGCAGCGGGTCAGCAGGCAACTGTATATGTAAATGGAAAAGAAGTAACTTATCACGAAGGGGGATATTCTATCTTTCGTGCAGACATTACAGGTTTATGTAAAGAGGATGAGGAGAACCTTTTAGTTATTGCATGCAGCAATGAGCATAAAGATAGTGTATATCCTCAGTCAGCAGACTTTACCTTCTATGGCGGATTATACCGTGGAGTGAACCTCATCAGTGTACCCGATACACATTTTGATCTGGAATATTATGGGGGACCGGGGATTCAGGTGACACCAATTCCTTGTGAATGTGGTGGAGCTGAGTTTGAAATTGTAACTTATGTAAAAAATGCAGAGGAGAACTTTACTGTACAGTATTCAATTTGGGATGCAGAGGGAAATGAAGTGGGAGCTGCATGTCGTCCGGCAGATGATACGAAAGTGAAGATTTATGTTCCGGACGTAAAGAAATGGGAGATTGACAGTCCTTATCTTTACAATGTAACAGCAACCTTGCAGAGGCGCAATGAGGCGTTTGACGAAATTTCAGTACAGGCGGGTGTGAGAAGTTTTTCTTGTGATCCTAATAAGGGATTTATCCTCAATGGTGCGGAAACCCCGCTCCGTGGTGTGAGTCGTCATCAAGACCAGTTATATAAGGGAAATGCGTTGACGAGACAGGACCATTATGAAGATGCAAGGATCATCAAAGAACTTGGCGCGAATACCATTCGTCTGGCACATTATCAGCACAGTCAGGATTTTTATGATGCGTGTGACGAATTGGGGTTTGTTGTATGGGCAGAGATACCGTTTATCAGTGTAATGAATAAAGATCCAGAAGCACATCAGAACTGTATCAGTCAGTTAAAAGAGCTGATCATTCAAAATTATAATCATCCATCTATCTGCTTCTGGGGGATATCCAATGAGATTCTCATTGGTGGGATTTCCGATCAGCTGGTGGAGAATCACAAAGAATTGAACAAACTGGCAAAAGAAATGGATCCTACGAGATTGACTACCATTGCACATGTAAGTATGACTCCGATAGAAAGTCCGATGCATCATATTACAGATGTGATCAGCTACAATCATTACTTCGGATGGTATGGTGGGAAAATGGAAGATAATGGACCGTGGTTAGATATGTTCCATGCGAAACACCCAGATCTGTGTCTTGGAATGTCAGAGTATGGATGTGAAGGAATCGTGACATATCACGGACCAAATCCGGCATGCAAAGACTATAGTGAAGAATATCAAGCATTGTATCATGAGCATATGGCGAAGGTGTTCGATGAGCGTCCGTGGATTTGGTCAACACACGTATGGAATATGTTTGATTTTGGCTGCGCAGCCCGAGATGAAGGCGGTGTATCGGGACGTAATAACAAGGGACTGGTCACGATAGACCGAAAAACGAAAAAAGATAGTTATTACATTTATAAAGCATACTGGAACAAAGAACCCATGGTACATGTATGTGGCAGGCGGTATGCACAGCGCGCAGGAGAGACAACAGAAATTCGCGTGTACTCCAATCAGCCGGAAGTGACTTTGTATCTGAATGGAAAGAAAGCAGGAGAACTGAGTGCAGATAAAGTATTTGTATTTAATGTCCAATTGCAAGAGGGTCAAAACACAATTCTGGCAGTTGCAGGAAATGTAAAGGACAGCATCACGCTTGAAAAGGTAAAGGAAGAACCTGGAATTTATGTACTTCCGGAAGTAAATGAACGTGCAGAAGGTGTAGCAAATTGGTTTAAAACTATTGGTGATATGGATCTTTCCGCACCGATGGAATTTCCGGAAGGTATGTACAGTATCAAGGATACGATCGGAGAGATCGCAAAAAATCCGGATGCGTTGAAAATTGTACAAGAAGCGGTCAAGCTCTCGATGAATATGAAAGTAGCACCGGGCGAAGGCATGTGGGACATGATGAAAGGTGTGAGTATGGAACATATCAAAGAAATCGCAGGAGATCTGGTACCGGAAGGCTTTGTAGAAAGCGTGAATGCAAAGCTGATTCAGATTAAGAAAGATTGAGAAAAAAAGGAGGGTATTACGAATGAGTAATACGACAGAAACAGTGAAAAAGTTTGGCTTCGTAGATAAACTAGGATATATGTTTGGTGATTTTGGTAATGATTTTACCTTCATTCTCTCCAGTATGATGCTGATGAAATTCTATTCAGATGTTATGGGCGTATCTGTTGCGTTGGTGGGAACAATGATGATGGCAGCGCGTATTGTAGATGCATTTACAGATGTGGCAATGGGGGAGATCGTAGATCGAAGCCGTCCGGGTAAGAAGGGGAAATTCCTTCCGTGGATTCGGAGGATGTGTGCACCGGTAGCAATTGCTTCATTTTTGATGTATGCCTCTTGGTTTGCTGATATGTCAATGGCATTTAAGATTGGCTGGATGTTTGTAACATATCTGCTTTGGGGAAGCGTTTTCTATACAAGTATCAATATTCCGTATGGTTCTATGGCATCGGCGCTTTCTGCTGACTCAAAAGAGCGCGCACAGCTGTCTAGTTTTCGTACGATAGGAGCAGCTCTGGCAGGAACCTTCATCGGTGTTCTGCTTCCGCTAATTGTCTATTATCAAGATGAAAACGGTAATCAGATTCTGTCTGGACCAAAGACAACTCTGGCAGCAGGAATCTGCTCTATAGGAGCGATCATCTGTTATCTGCTTTGCTACTTTATGTCTACAGAACGTGTAAAAATAGAACCGAAGACAGAAAAATTCAATCTCCGAACATTATTGAAAAGGCTTATAACAAACAAAGCCCTGATAGGTATTGTAATTTGCTCGATTTTGATGCTGCTGGTACAGTTGACGATGCAGTCTATGACAGCTTATGTATACCCGAATTATTTCAGAAATGTGCAGGCACAGTCTGTAGCAGGACTGGTAGGGTTGGTGATGACACTGATACTTTCTACCGTAGTGGTTAGGCTACAAGTAAAATGGGGAAGAAAAGAGTTGGCAATTGTCGGTTCGCTGTTTGGAGCAGCTATCTTTTTTATCACATGGATGACCCATACAAAGAATGCATGGTTGTATGTCTTTTTATATGCACTTTCTTACCTTGGATTAGCTGCATTTTCTCTGGTTTGCTGGGCAATGATTACAGATGTGATCGATGATACAGAAGTGCGGACCGGAGAGCGTTCTGATGGAAACATATATGCAATATACTCTTTCGCAAGAAAACTGGGACAGGCTGCATCAGCAGGAGTTACTGGATTCCTTCTTGGAATCATCGGATATACAAAAGAGACAGCATTTGATCCGGCAGTTACAGAAGGAATTTTTGACCTGTCTTGTCTGGTACCGGCAGTCGGATTTCTATTGCTAGCAGCAGCACTTTGGTTCTTGTATCCATTGAACAAGAAGCGTGTAGAGGATAATGCAAGAATTCTGAAAGAAAAGATGGAAAATAAAAAAAGGTATCTGAAATGACACTGACTGAATTTGAGAAAAAGAAGGAAATCTTGATTTGTGTGGATTCGGACGGTTGTGCCATGGATACAATGGATATCAAACATATCCGTTGCTTCGGACCGTGCATGGTAGAGGAATGGAATCTTTATAACTGGGAAACGCCAATTTTGTCAAGATGGAATGACATCAATCTGTATACAATGACCCGAGGAATCAATCGTTTTAAAGGACTGGCAAAAATGCTCCGTGAAATTCATGAAAAGTATACCGAAATCGAAGGGATTGAAGTGCTGGAAAATTGGGTAAAGAAAAGTGATGAGTTGTCTAATGCAGCACTTCAGAGTGCGATCGACGAGACAGATAACAGTTGTCTGAAAAAGGCATTAGAATGGTCGAACCGTGTTAATGCTTCGATAGATGAGCTGGACGAGTCAGATAAGAAACCCTTTGCAAGAGTCAAAGAAGCACTGGAATATGCCCATAAATATGCAGATATCGCTATTGTTTCATCTGCAAATTTGAAAGCGGTTGTGGATGAGTGGAAATTCTACGGTCTTCTGGATTTTGTAGATATTGTACTTGCACAGGATGCGGGCAGTAAGAAATACTGTATTCAAGAACTGGCGAAAAAAGGATATCGCAAAGAGCAGATTATGATGATCGGAGATGCACCGGGAGACTGTGATGCGGCAATAGCAAATGGTGTCTATTATTATCCGATCCTGGCGCGCCGTGAAGAGGAATCCTGGAATGAATTCATTGTCACAGCAGTTTCAAAGCTGGTGGAAGGTACTTATGGAGGAGTATATCAGGATGAAAAAATCAAAGCATTTGAGGAAAATTTGAAATAAGCCAGAGAAAAATAAGATTCAATTTAGCGAACTTGGAGTGAAAAGTGAAGGGAGTGACGAGATGCTTGTAGATTTGAAAGCGAATCCGTACTATTTATCCGATGAGGATTGTAAATGGGTTGAGGATACAATTGCTGAAATGAGTGATGAAGAGAAAGTTGGTCAGTTATTTTTTCAGTTGACACAGTCCTTTGAGGAAGAGTATCTGAAAAATTTGATGGAGAAATACCACCTTGGTGGCTGCCGGTACAATCCGGCACCGGGGAAAGCGGTTCAGGAACAGAACAGAAAACTTCAAAAGTATGCGAAAATTCCGATTTTTATAGCGTGCAACACAGAAGCCGGTGGGGATGGAGCCTGTGCAGACGGAACATTCATTGGTTCTGGTGTGAAAATTGCTGCAACGGATAACGAAGAATATGCATTTGCACTTGGTAAAATGGCTAATGAGGAAGCGGCTGCTATCGGATGCAATATGGCGTTTGCACCAGTATGTGACATTTTATATAATTGGGAAAATACTGAGGTTGTGATGCGGGCTTTCGGGAATAAACCGGAACGCGTCGCTAAAATGAGCACGGCATATTTAAATGGTGCACATGAAAATCCGGAATTTGCATGTGCAGCAAAACATTTTCCGGGGAATGGACAAGATTTTCGTGATGCGCATCTGTCTAACAATGTGAATTATTTTACTCCGGAGAAATGGGATGCAACTTACGGAATGGTATATAAGACGCTGATTGATAATGGACTGGAAGCTATTATGGGTGGACATATCATGCTGCCGGAATATGCGAAGGCGATCAATCCAGATTTGAAAGATGAAGATATGATGCCGGCAACTTTAAGTCCAGAGATCATGACTACATTGCTTCGTGACCGTATGGGATTCAATGGTATGGTTGTGACGGATGCGTCACATATGGTTGCCATGACGGACCGAATGAAGCGCGAGGAAATGCTTCCGGCTTCTATTAACGCAGGCTGTGATATGTTCTTATTCTTTAATGATCCGGAAGAAGACTTTCATATTATGCTGCAGGCATATAAGAATGGAGTTATCAGTGAGGAAAGAATGATAGAGGCATTGACTCGAATTCTCGGATTGAAGGCACATATGGGGCTGCATAAAAAAACTGTGGAAGAATTGGTCCCGACGCCGGAGAAAGTGGATGCGGTGTTAGGCGCAGAAGAACATAAAGCAATGCATAAGGCGATTGCCGATGATTGTATAACTCTTGTAAAATACAAAGACAAAGATGTACTTCCGGTAACACCAAAGCGTTACAAACGAATTATGATCGTCCATTTGAAAGCGGCAGAAAACGGTATGAGCATGTTGATGAAACTGGTGAGAAAGGGTGGCGCGAATCCAGCAAAACTTTTGAAAGAAAAATTATGTGAGAAAGGATTTGATGCATTTATTTATGAAAGTCCGTTAGACCGTATGAAGAAACAGATCGAAGCAGGAGAAAAGCCCGATATAAACCTCTATTTTGCAGGTAAGAATGCCATTGCCGATTTTGTGAAAGACATGGATCTGGTAATCACACTCTGTGATATTTCGAGTGGCAGACCCAGCTTTGGACTCTCGAAAGGGGGCGGGGAAATTCCGTGGTACGTATTTGAACTTCCGGTTATTGTAGTAGGCTGCGGACAGCCGACAATGCTGGCAGATATTCCGCAGGCAAGAACTTATATCAATATGTATGATGCGAAGCCGGCAACATTTGACGCGCTGATCCATGATCTGATGACGGGAGAAAATGAATTTAAGGGAATAGACCCGATTGATAGTTTCTGCGGATTGTTTGATACAAGATTGTAAACTTGTACTTGAAAAATAGAATAATATCACTTAAAATAAACTCGACAAATTAATAATGAAGGTTATTTGAAGAAGGAGACAAACATGAAAAGAAAAGTAATGAGTATTCTTTTAGTGTTAGCAATGACGTTTTCTGTTGCACTGAGTGGATGTTCAGGTGACAAGGAAGCGGAAGAGTCGACAACAGAGAAGGAACTTTCAGGAAAACCGGTCGAAGGAGGGAGTATCAAAGTAGGTATCTCTCAGGATTTGGACAGTCTTGACCCACACAAAGCAGTAGCGGCAGGAACGAAAGAGGTTTTGTTTAACATTTTTGAAGGGCTTGTAAAGCCTGACAGTGATGGTAATTTGGTCGAAGCAATTGCAGAACATTATGAGATTTCTGAAGATGCGACAGTGTATACATTTACACTTCGTGACGGGGTGAAATTTCATAACGGGAATGCAGTGACAGCAGAAGATGTTAAATATTCAATTGAGCGTTGCGCCGATACATCAAACGGGGAACCGTTGGTATCGGCGTATTCTATTGTGCAGAGTGTGAATGTTTTAGATGAGAAAACAGTTGAGATTCAACTGAGTGAACCAAATACGGAATTCCTGGCGTATATGACAACAGCAATTGTGCCAAAGGATTATGCAGATATACAAACAGTGCCGATTGGAACGGGACCATTTAAATATGTGTCCAGAAATCCACAGGAAAATGTGATTCTTGAAAAAAATGAAGATTACTGGGGTGAGAAGGCTCATTTGGACGAGGTGGAATTTCGGATTGTAGCAGATGCGGATATGCTTGTAACGAATTTAAAAGGTGGTTCTATCGATATGGCGATGCGTCTGACATCACTGCAGGCAGCAGAACTGAAGGAAGGATTTCATATTGAAGAAGGAACGATGAATCTGGTTCAGGCGTTGTATCTGAACAATGCAGTAGAACCACTGAACAATGAAAAGGTAAGGCAGGCATTGTGCTATGCAATTAATCCCGATGAGATCATGATGATGATGGCAGATGGAAAAGGTGTCCGTGTCGGAACAAGCATGTACCCGGGATTGAAGAAATATTATGATGAATCTTTTGCAAATTATTATGAACAGGATTATAAAAAAGCGGAAAAACTTTTGAAAGAAGCAGGATATCCAGATGGATTTGATCTGGAGATATCAGTTTGTTCTGCAGACCAGCCTCATGTGGATACTGCACAGGTTATTGCAGAACAGTTGAAAAATATAGGAGTAAATGTGACTATTGAACCGATAGAATGGGAAGTGTGGCTGGAAGATGTTTATGCAGGACGTAAGTTTCAGTCAACAGTGGTTGGTGTGGATGCGGCTAATTTGTCCGCAAGAGCAATGTTAGAAAGATTCACGTCAAAAAATAGCGGAAACTTTATCAATTTTAATGATGAAGAGTACGATAAGGTTTTCGCACAGGCAATTGCTACAACAGATGAAAAGGAACAGTTAGAGTCTTATAAAAAGCTGGAAAGTATTCTGGCAGATCATGCTGCGAATGTATATATTCAGGATTTGGCGAATCTGGTAGCAATGAGTGATAAATTTGATGGGTATACATTTTATCCATTGTATGTACAGGATATGTCAAAAATCTATGCGGTTGAGTAATGATTTTCAGAAAGTCCGGCGAGAGAAAGAGGACCGGGTAAAACAACAAAGTTCAGGTTCATGAATAAAAAAGAAAGGAAGTGCAGGCATGAAATATGTAACAAAAAAAGTAATAGGACTTATAATCGCATTATTAATTGTCAGCGTGCTTGCCTTCCTTGCTTTTGAAATCATTCCCGGAGATCCGGCAAGAACAATTCTTGGAACAGAAGCGACAGAGTTAAAAGTTGAGGCTCTGCGAGAAGAGATGGGATTGAACAAACCTTTGTTACAGCGCTATGGACAGTGGGTGAAAGATTTTGCTGTCGGTGATATGGGAATTTCGTATTATTATCAAGAACCGGTTAGAAGCATGATCGGGGATAAGATTCCAATTAATGCAACAATGACAGTACTTTCGTTTCTTTTTATTTTGCTGCTGTCATTTCCGGTCAGTATCTTATGTGTTCGTTATGAAAATCATTGGATTGACAGGATTGTTTTAATCTTAAATCAGGTCGTGATGTCGATTCCGCCCTTTTTTATAGGAATTGTATTTACTGTGCTGTTTGGGTTGCTGCTTAAGTGGTTTATACCGGGAGAGTACATTTCTTATACAGAAAATTTTACGGGATTTCTTGGCTATCTGGTTTTGCCCTCACTTGCGATTGCTCTGCCGAAAGCTGCAATGATAACGAAAATGTTCCGAAGCTCTTTGATTACAGAGATGCATCAAGATTATGCACGGACTGCATTTAGCAGGGGAAACAGTCCGTGGCAGGTGCTTTTAAAACATGCAATGCGAAACGGAATCCTTCCTGTTCTTACGTTTTTAGGAATATTGGCAGCAGATATTATTGCAAACAGCATTGTAATTGAGCAAGTGTTTGGAATTCCGGGAATTGGACGAACTCTTATTTCATCTATTTCTAAGAGGGATTACCCGGTAGTAGAGGCAATCATAGTATTGATTGCCGTTGTGGTTCTGGTGCTGAATACAGCTGTGGATCTATTATATCGGAAATTGGATAGAAGGATTGAAATATAATTATGAAG
>JAHHTO010000033.1 GCA_020024595.1 Schaedlerella sp. | reverse complement strand
AAAGCATATCAATTCCAAGACGGGTTCTGGGAGCGTAAGCAAGATTTCGGAAATAGGATGGCTTGCCGCCGCCCAAAGTCGCAGGACCGTGGTCGGAGATTCCGAGTAATGTCAAATTGTGTGCAATAGCAGCTTTTGCCATATCTGTGATTGTGGCAGTGGATGCATGTCCACTTGCAATTGTATGTGTATGTAGGTCTGATTCTAAGAATCCCATAGATTTAGCCAACCTTTCGGGTAAAGTTTCTTAATTTACATATAGTATGAATTGTTTTCTTATGTATGTCAATAGAGAAAATAAAAAAACAGATAAAAACAACACAAAAACCAACAGAAAAAGTGTGGGATTATGTTGGATTGTAAAATATATAAGCAAAATTAATGTTGGATTACGTTTGATTTGCATTGACTTATAGAAATGAGGGGAGTATAATGACGTTAACTGAATAGAAAAAAATCGATGTATCTGTTCTCATACATTATACCAAATTAAATGTGGCAGATATTGTTCTGATTTTTTTAGAAAGTTAATTTATATTATGAAGTGGAAAGAGAGTGTTCGCTTCTATATAGGAAGGAGATAAAGGAGATGGGATTATATACCTATGACACAACAGACATTCCAAAGACAGAACGTATCCCGAAGCTGGTGGAAAACTTGTATGCAAAGATGCCGGAAATAGAATCGGCACGTGCAGTATTACTCACAGAGTCCTATAAGCAGACGGAGAACGAACCGATGATTATCCGCAGGGCAAAGGCGTTTCAGCACATATTGGAAAATATTCCGATTGTGATCAGAGATTTAGAACTGATTGTCGGAAGCACAACACTTGCGCCTCGAGGATGTCAAACTTATCCGGAGTTCTCTTATGAATGGTTGGAAGCTGAGTTTGATACAGTTGAAACCAGAAGTGCGGATCCGTTTTATATTTCGGAACAGACCAAGCGTGAGCTTAAAGAAGCTAATGCTTACTGGAAAGGTAAAACTACCAGTGAACTGGCAACTGCATATATGGAGCCAGAGACGTTACTTGCAATGGAACATAATCTGTTTACACCGGGAAATTATTTTTACAATGGTGTCGGACATGTTACAGTAAAGTATTGGGAAGTTCTGAAAATCGGATTTGGAGGAATTAAAGCAAAAGCTGAGGAAGCGTTGTCAAAGTGCTGTCTTGCAGATGGAGATTATCAGAAGAAGTCTCGCTTTTTGCAGGCAGTTATGATTAGCTGCGATGCAGCAATTACTTATGCAAGACGTTATGCAGAACTTGCTTTACAGGAGGCAGAGCGATGTACCGATGCGGCGAGAAAGATGGAACTTCTTCAGATTGCACAGAACTGTGCCAATGTTCCGGAAAAGGGCGCTACTGGCTTCTATGAGGCTTGCCAGTCTTTCTGGTTTGTACAGCAGCTTTTGCAGATTGAGTCCAGCGGACATTCTATTTCACCGGGACGATTTGATCAGTATATGTATCCTTATTATAAGAAAGATCTGGACAGCGGCAAGTTGACAAGAGAGTTTGCGCAGGAACTAATGGATTGTATCTGGGTGAAATTGAATGATCTGAACAAGTGCCGCGACGCGGCTTCAGCAGAAGGGTTTGCTGGTTACAGCCTGTTCCAGAATCTGATTGCAGGTGGACAAAATAGTGAAGGCATTGATGTGACCAATGATTTATCTTTTATGAGCATTCAGTCATCTATGCATGTATTCCTTCCACAGCCATCTTTATCTGTGCGTGTATGGAATGGTTCGCCACAGGAATTTCTGATCAAGGCTGCAGAGCTGACACGTACTGGTATTGGACTTCCGGCATATTATAATGATGAGGTGATCATTCCTTCGCTGCTGAGCAGGGGGCTGACGCTGGAAGATGCAAGAGACTATAATATTATCGGTTGTGTAGAGCCACAGAAGGCAGGAAAGACGGAAGGATGGCATGACGCAGCATTTTTCAATATGTGTCGTCCGTTGGAACTGACGTTCCATAATGGAAAGGATAGGGGCGTACAGGTTGGACCACAAACTGGTAATGTAGAGGATATGGAGACTTTTGAAGAGTTCTACCGTGCATATAAGATTCAGATGGATTATGCAATCAAGCTTCTTGTAAATGCAGATAATGCTATTGATATGGCACATGCAGAACGATGTCCGCTCCCATTCTTGTCTTCCATGGTCGATGACTGTATGAAAAAGGGTAAGACTGTTCAGGAAGGTGGAGCTGTTTACAACTTTACCGGACCGCAGGGCTTTGGTGTGGCAAATATGGCGGATTCGTTATATGCGGTGAAGAAGCTGGTATATGACGAGAAGAAGCTGAGCATGAAAGAATTAAAGCAGGCGCTGACTGTAAACTATGGAAAGGGTCTGAATGAAGAAGATATAGCAGCTATGACTGCAGAGATTGTAAAAGGTATGAAAGAGGCGGGGCAGAAGGTAGGCGAGAAGGAAATTACCGCAGTGCTTCAGACAGTGGTTGCAGCCACTGAATCACCGGAGATGAAAGCAAATGGAGAACGGATTTTGGAGATGATTGAAGAGGTTCCGAAGTTTGGAAATGACTTGCCGGAAGTGGATGCATTTGCACGAGATGTAGCTTATACTTACACAAAGCCGCTTTTGAAATATCACAATCCGAGAGGGGGACAGTTCCAGGCTGGATTGTATCCGGTATCTGCTAACGTTCCGTTAGGTGCACAGACAGGAGCAACACCGGATGGAAGGCTTGCCTATACACCGGTTGCTGATGGCGTTTCACCATCTGCGGGTAAGGATGTAGAAGGTCCGACAGCAGCGGCTAACTCAGTTTCCAGACTGGATCATGGCATTGCTTCCAATGGAACATTGTTTAATCAGAAATTCCATCCGTCTGCATTGAGCGGAAGAAGAGGTCTTGAGAATTTTGTGGGATTGATTCGCTCCTACTTCGATCAGAAAGGCAGCCATATGCAGTTCAATGTGGTGAGCAGAGAAACACTTCTCGATGCACAGAAACATCCGGAACAGTACAAACATCTGGTTGTACGAGTGGCAGGATACAGTGCATTGTTTACGACATTATCCAAATCTCTTCAAGATGATATCATCCGAAGAACAGAGCAGGGATTCTGATAGAGAGCTGGAACGAATAGACGTGAAGTGTTCTGTAGCTCAAAGAAAGGAACATACACGATGCAGGATTATTTAAAAACAAAAGGACGTATTTTTGATATTCAGCGCTATTCTATTCATGACGGAAACGGAATACGGACCATTGTATTTTTAAAAGGATGTGCACTCCGCTGCCGTTGGTGTTGTAATCCAGAATCACAGTCTTATGAGATTCAGACGATGATGGTACAGGGAAAGCCTAAAATTATGGGAAGAGATGTCACAGTAGACGAAGTAATGGCAATTGTGGAAAAAGATCGTGCTTATTATCGAAGAACGGGAGGTGGATTAACACTTTCCGGAGGAGAAAGCCTTTGCCAGCCGGAGTTTGCAACTGCATTGCTGCAGGCAGCGCAAGAGCGGGGGATCAACACGGCGATGGAAAGCATGGGATATGCGGAGTGGGAAGTGATTGATGGACTGCTCCCGTATCTAGATCAGTACCTGTTAGATATCAAGCATATGAATCCACAGAAACACAAGGAATATACTGGGAAATCCAATGAACGAATGTTAGAAAATGCAATGAAGATCGCACGGTCTGGTAAGACAGAACTGAGTATCCGAGTTCCGGTGATTCCGGGATTCAATGATACACCGGAAGAAATACGGAATATCGCAGCGTATACAAAGAAGCTTAGCAATGTAAAACGGATGCATCTTCTGCCTTACCATCATCTCGGACAGGACAAGTATGAAGGGTTGGGCAGACCGTATTTGATGGGAGATGTAATGCCACCGGAGAATGAAAAGATGGATGCGTTATTAAAAATTGCAGAGCAAACATCCGGAATTGAATGTCAGATCGGTGGATAACAAGTAAAACATAGATTGGGAAAGTCCGATAATATAAGTCGAAAATTTTGGATTTGTGGTTTTGAACATGGTTTGAAACAAAAAACAGGATAATCAATATAAAACCAACATCAAAACCACAAGAAAACAAGTTGACTGATGTGGGATTGTGTGGTAATATCAAAATAGCAACAACATAATATAACTTTCGTTGTAAAAATCCAAGGAGGATAAAAGGATGCAAAACGAATACGAAATTAAAAAAGAAATGTGTGAAATCGGAAAACGAGTTTACAACCGTGGAATGGTTGCTGCAAACGACGGTAACTTTTCTGTAAGAATCAGTGAAAATGAAATACTGTGTACACCGACAGGTGTCAGCAAAGGTTTTATGACACCGGAATATATTTGTAAAGTTGATTTGGATGGAAATGTGCTTCAGGCAAACAAAGGATTCAAACCGTCCTCAGAGATCAAGATGCATCTTCGTGTATATAAAGAGAGACCTGACGTTAAATCAGTTGTACATGCACATCCGCTTTATGCTACAACATTTGCGATTGCAGGTATTCCACTGACACAGCCGATTATGCCGGAGGCAGTTATCGCATTGGGATGTGTTCCGATTGCTAAATACGGTACACCATCTACTGTTGAGATTCCGGATGCAGTATCAGAGCATCTTCAGTACTTTGATGCAGTTCTTCTTGAGAATCATGGAGCGCTTGCTTATTCAGATACACTGCTGAATGCATACCATAAGATGGAATCGCTGGAATTCTATGCTCGTCTGTTATGGCAGACCATGCAGATCGGTGGACCTCAGGAACTGGATAAAGAACAGGTTGAGAAATTGTATGAAATCAGAAGACAGATGGGACTGCCAGGAAAGCATCCTGCAAATCTTTGCCCGAATGCAAAAGCAGGTAAGCCGAGCTGTCATAGCTGTGGAGGATGTGCAAGTACAGAAGCACCGACAGCAGACGCTGATTTGATTGCATCTATTACAAAGAAAGTAATGGAACAGCTTGGAAAATAAGAATCACTAAAATAGGAGGCCTGCTATGAATGAACAGGATATCTCCAATGCAGTAAAAGCAGTATTGGAAGAGATGAAGAAGGAAGAGTCTCATCCGGAAGGTGGACATGTCTGTACATGTAATAAACATAAGATGAATCTGCGTCTGGCAAACGCCTTGATTGAAAAAGTTAAGGAAAAGGCAGGACGTATGGGGGTTCCGGTGGTGATCGCGGTTGCGGATAAGGCAGGCAGACCGGTGGCTGTCCAAAGCATGGATGATGCATACATAGCAAGTTTTGATATTGCAGTGAATAAAGCCTTTACTTCCGCAAGCTTGAAGATGTCAACCGATGCATTGAGCACATTGTGCAGACCGGGGGATTCTCTGTATGGTCTACAATTCACAAACGATGGAAAGATTGTGATTTTTGGTGGGGGTGAATTGTTGGAGGCAGAAGGCAAAATAATAGGAGCTCTTGGAGTGAGTGGAGGAAGCGCAGAGCAGGATACTGCAATCGCCGCTTATGGTAAAGAAGCTTTCAAGGAGGTAATAGAGTGTCTGTAAATGAACAGATGGTTCAGGACATTGTGCAGGAAGTAGTGGCAAAGATGCAGATCGCGGCAGACGTAACAAGCAATCACGGGGTCTTTGCTGACATGAACGAGGCAATCGAAGCTGCCAAGAAGGCACAGAAGATTGTTGGAAAAATGTCCATGGATCAAAGAGAAAAGATTATTTCCAACATCCGTACAAAGATTAAAGAAAATGCAGAGATTCTTGCGCGGATGGGAGTACAGGAAACTGGTATGGGAAATGTGGGACATAAGATCCTGAAACATATACTGGTTGCCGAGAAAACTCCGGGAACAGAAGATATCACAACTACCGCATGGTCTGGAGACAGAGGACTGACTTTGATTGAAATGGGTCCGTTCGGTGTGATTGGAGCAATTACACCATGTACCAACCCAAGTGAGACTGTATTGTGTAATACAATGGGAATGTTGGCGGGAGGTAATACAGTTGTATTTAATCCACATCCGGCAGCAATTAAAACATCTATTTTTGCAGTCAATCTGTTAAATGAAGCTTCTATGGAAGCAGGTGGACCGGATAATATTGCGGTGACAGTGGAGAAGCCGACAATGGAGTCTAGTAATGTGATGATGAAACACAAAGATATTCCATTGATCGCAGCAACCGGCGGTCCGGGAGTTGTAACAGCGGTTCTTTCTTCCGGTAAGCGAGGAATCGGTGCCGGAGCAGGTAACCCACCTGCATTGGTAGATGAAACAGCAGATATTCGCAAGGCAGCAGAGGACATTGTAAACGGATGTACATTCGATAACAACCTTCCATGTATTGCGGAGAAAGAAATCGTAGCAGTTGATTCTATTGTTGATGAACTGATGCATTATATGGTCTCGGAACAGGGATGCTATAAGATTACAAAGGAACAGCAAGATGCGTTGACTGCAGTTGTTTTGAAAGATGGACGTCTGAATAGAAAATGTGTAGGCCGTGATGCGAAGACACTGCTCGGCATGATTGGTATAACCGTTCCGGACAATATTAGGTGTATTACGTTTGAAGGTACGAAAGAGCATCCGTTGATCGCAGAGGAGCTGATGATGCCGATTCTCGGAGGTGTCAGAGCAAAAGATTTTGATGATGCAGTGGAGCAGGCAGTGTGGTTGGAACACGGAAACAGACATTCTGCACATATCCACTCTAAGAATGTGGACAACATTACAAAATATGCGAAAGCAATTGACACAGCAATCCTCGTAAAGAACGGACCGTCATATGCGGCGCTTGGTTTTGGAGGAGAAGGATTCTGTACATTTACAATTGCGAGTCGTACTGGTGAAGGACTGACAAGTGCAAGTACTTTTACAAAGAGAAGACGTTGCGTAATGACAGATTCCTTGTGCATTAGATAATGGAGGTAGCGAAATGGAAATGAATTCTTCTAATGTAGAAGCAGTGGTAAAACAAGTACTGGAAAGCATGCTGAATCAGCAGGTTTCCACTCCTGCAACAAATGCAGGAAACCAGGCAATTCCAAAGACAGCGCGTGTAGCAATGCTGACTTCACTGGAACATTATGATATTAAAGAATTCCCGATGCCGGAAGTTGGCGATGGAGACATTCTTGTTAAAGTTGAAGGATGTGGTGTCTGCGGAACAGATGCTCACGAATTCAAGAGAGATCCATTTGGATTGATTCCGGTAGCACTCGGACATGAGGGAACCGGAGAAATCGTAAAGATGGGTAAAAATGTAAAGATTGACAGTGCAGGAAAACCGTTGAAAGTTGGTGACAAGGTTGTTACTTGTATGATTTTCAAAGATGATCCGGACATTGAGATGTTCGACCTGAACAAGAAAAATATCGGAGGAGCTGACGTATATGGCTTGCTTCCAGATGATGATATTCATCTGAATGGATGGTTCTCAGATTATATTCTGATCCGTGAAGGATCTTCTGTATTTAATGTAAGTGATTTGGATCTTAAATCAAGGATCTTGATCGAGCCATGTGCAGTTCTGATTCATGCGGTGGAGAGAGCAAAGACAACAGGAATCCTGAGATTTAACAGCAGAGTTGTTGTTCAGGGATGCGGACCAATCGGGTTGATCTGTATCGCTATTCTCCGTACCATGGGAATTGAAAATATCGTAGCGGTAGACGGTAATCAGCAGAGACTTGATTTTGCAAAAGAGATGGGAGCAGAGAGGTCTGTTAACTTCATGAACCATAAGGGTGTTGATGCACTTGCAGAAGCAGTAAAGGATGCTTTTGGAGGACATGCTGCAGACTTTGCATTCCAGTGTACAGGTTCCCCTGTTGCTCATTCAAATATTTACAAGTTTATCCGTAATGGTGGCGGACTTTGTGAATTGGGATTCTTCATCAATGGCGGAGACGCAACAATTAACCCACACTTTGATTTGTGTTCAAAAGAAATTACATTGGTTGGCTCTTGGGTATATACACTGAGAGATTATGCAACCACATTTGATTTCTTAAAGAGAGCAAAGGGAATTGGACTTCCGATGGAGAAACTCATCACTCATGAGTTCCCTCTTGAAGAGATTAACGAAGCACATATAACCAATCTTAAACAGGCAGGTTTGAAGATTGCAATTGTGAACAAATAGTGCAATCCCAGATAAAGGAGAAACGATATGGGAGAAGCAGTAGGTATGTTAGAGGTATTCGGGCTGGCAACTGCTTTTGCTGCTGCAGATGCAGGATGCAAAGCTGGTAATGTTACGCTCGAAACCTTTGATAAGAATAAGCCGGCGAATGCGGATGAATTACCTGTTCCTTTGATTGTAATGGTCAAATTTCGTGGAAGCGTATCTGATGTTCAGGCGGCATTAGATGCAGCAAAAGTGAAAGCAGAAGAACTGGCAGGTGTTGTCAATGAATATGAAATTGCAAGACCTACAGAGGATACAGAGAAGATGTTGAAGCTGAGCGGTTTAGATAAAGGAACACCAAATAAAAATTTTGTAGAAGAAGTTTAGGAGGAAATAAAAATGGCAATGGCACAGCAGGCACTGGGAATGGTAGAAACAAGAGGTCTTACAGCAGCAATCGAGGCAGCAGATGCAATGACAAAAGCAGCTGAAGTTACACTGGTAGGAACAGAGAAAATCGGTTCTGGTCTTGTAACAGTTATGGTACGTGGAGATGTTGGAGCAGTTAAAGCAGCAGTTGAGACAGGTGCAGACGCAGCAGGAAGACTCGGCGAGCTTGTAGCTACACACGTAATCCCGAGACCGCACAATGATGTAGAGAAAATCCTTCCTACCGTTTAATCTGAGGAAATAGTAAAGGAGCAGTCTCATGGGACAGGCATATGGATTTTTTGAAATTCCGAGTGTGACCGCAGCGGTTGTAGCCGTAGACATCATGTGTAAGACAGCAGATGTTAAAATGGTCACATGGGAGAAAAAATTGGGTGGAAGACTTGTAACAATTATAATCCGCGGGGATGTTTCTGCAGTAACACAAGCTATAGAAGCTGCCGCAGCGAACGGAATTAAGAAACCTGTTGCTCATGTAGTGATTGCGAGTCCTCATGAAGAGATTATCAAGCTGGTGAACAACAGCGCGAACCGGATTGCGTAAGGAGGGCAGTAACGATGGCAGAGGAAAAGAAACCGACTGGCACAGAAAAGAGCACAGGCTCTTCCAAGTCAACAGGTACAGCAAAAAAAGCTGTTGCAAAGCCTGTAGCGACGAAGAAAGCAACAACAGCCAAGTCACCTGCCAAGACTGTACAAAGAGTAAGAAAAACAGTACAGGAAGCAGAAGTGAAGGCGGAGACAACTATGATTCAAAAGGAGGAGAAAAGGATGTCACAGGAAGCATTAGGAATGGTTGAAACAAGAGGTTTGGTAGCATCTATCGAAGCAGCAGATACAATGCTGAAAGCTGCAAACGTAGTTTTGGTTGGAACAGAGAAAATCGGTTCTGGTCTTGTAACAGTTATGGTACGTGGAGATGTTGGTGCAGTTAAGTCTGCAGTAGAGTCTGGTGCAGAAGCAGCAGGAAGACTTGGAGAACTTGTAGCTACACACGTAATCCCAAGACCTCATACAGATGTGGAGAAGATTCTTCCTGCAATCAAATAATTAGATTGCTTACAATGTGAAGTTTTCACATCGTAATGTCATGATATGCGGAGCCTCCGGGAAAATTTAGAACCGGAGGATTTCGCATAAAGATGAGGAGAATTGATATGGACAATAATAGCGTAGCATTAATTACAAAAATGGTATTAGATGCAATTGAAAGTCAAAAAGCGTCCAAAGAGAATGGATATCTTGTACCGGTTGGGGTGTCTGCAAGACATGTTCATCTGACTCAAGAGCACGTAGAGGCTCTGTTTGGAGAAGGATACCAGCTGACAGAGAAAAAAGAGCTGATGGGCGGACAGTTTGCATCAAACGAGACTGTTACCATCGTAGGTCTGAAGCTTCGTGCAATTGAAAATGTTAGAATTTTAGGACCAGTCAGAAGTAAATCTCAGGTAGAGATTTCTGCTACGGATGCGATTCGCCTGGGTGTAAAAGCGCCAATCAGAGAATCTGGCAATATTGCAGGATCCGCACCGATTGCAGTAGTGGGACCGAAAGGTGTGATCTATCTGAATGAGGGCTGTATCATTGCAAAAAGACATATTCATATGTCACCGAAGGATGCAATGGCAGCAGGAGTACATGATGGAGATATCGTTTCTGTTAAGGCAGACAATGAACGCGGAACTGTATTCAATAATGTACAGATACGTGTAGATGACAGCTTTACACTAGAGATGCATATCGATACAGATGAAGCGAATGCAGCAAAGATTGCAACAGGAGATACGATACGTATTATCTAATTTGATAAGAAGATGTCAAATGGAATATATTTGTATCAAAAGTTGCATGAGGAGAGGATATTATGCTGATAGGAAAAGTTACAGGCAGTGTTGTTTCAACACGGAAAAGTGAAAATTTGATAGGAAATAAGTTCATGATCGTAGATGTGTTGGAGCATATGCAGACTGGGGCAAAGCAGATTATTGCGATCGATAAAATTGGCGCAGGGATCGGCGAATATGTGCTGGTAGCACAGGGAAGTGCAGCCAGAGTTGGAACCGGCATGAAAGATGCACCTATCGATGCTGCAATCGTTGGAATTATTGACGATGGAACAGGACTGGAGTAGAAAATTATGGATATGAAAGAATTAAGCAGCATATTGCAGCAAAGTGGTATTGTCGGTGCAGGTGGTGCGGGATTTCCTACATATGCAAAGTTGAATGAAAATGCGGAAACACTGATATTGAACTGTGCAGAATGTGAGCCGCTTCTGAGATTACACAGACAGTTATTGGAAAAATATGCGCATGAGATTGTAGATACTTTTCATTTAATTGGAGAGGCAGTCGGTGCAAAAGAACTTGTCATTGGTATTAAGAAAGCTTATACAAAGACAATAGATGCACTGAAAGATGTGATCAGTGCATATCCAGAAGTAAGACTGGGACTGTTGGATGAAGTATATCCGGCAGGTGATGAGGTTGTTCTCATTTATGAAGTGACAGGAAAAGTGGTACGTCCGGGAGGACTTCCTATTGAACAAGGTGTTGCCGTATTTAATGTAGAAACCGTATACAATGCATACAGATCAATTAACCAGAAGACTCCTGTAGTGGACAAACTGGTGTCTGTTGTTGCTGAAGTGGAGCACCCGATAACTGTTCGAGTTCCAATTGGAACTTCCATAGAGGAAACGGTAAGACTTGCCGGTGCAGTAACCACAAAGAATCCGGTGTATTTTATTGGGGGACCGATGATGGGATTTATCGGAAGTGGTTCTCAGCCGGTAACAAAAACAACGAATGCTGTACTTGTGCTTCCAGAAGAACATTATATTATTCAGAGAAAGAGACAGAAAACGTCGATTGATTTGAAGCGTGCAGCAGCTAGCTGCTGTCAATGTACAATGTGTACAGATCTATGTCCAAGAAATAGACTTGGTCATCCGATTGAGCCGCATTTATTTATGCGTGCGGCAACTTGCAAGGATGTTCAGGATCCGAATATCTTTTTGGATACATTTTTCTGCTGTTCCTGTGGACTTTGTGAACTATATTCCTGCTTCCAGGGATTATCACCGAGAACATTGATGGCAGAATATAAAGCCGGACTGCGGGCAAACGGTTTGAAGCCGCCGCAGGTAACTGCTGCACCAGTAGGACCGGAGCGAGAGTATCGTAAGGTTCCGATGGAGCGGTTGATGGCAAGGTTGGATTTGACTCAATACAACAAGGAGGCTCCGCTTGATGAGTCTGTTGTTCCCATTCAGACGGTGAAAATTCTGTTGAGCCAGCATATTGGCGCACCGGCTTCTCCAATTGTAAAACAAGGGGATAAAGTGGAAAAAGGACAGATGATCGCAGAGCCGGCAAAGGGATTGAGTGTAGGAATCCACGCATCCATTGATGGAACAGTGAAAGAAGTCAGTGATAAGTATGTAATCATAGAAACGCAGGGAGGACGTGCAGGTAAATGAGTAAGGCAATTGGAATGGTAGAATATAAAACTGTTTCAGCAGGTGTCACAGCAGCAGATGCGATGGTAAAAACCTCTGAAATCAGTATCATTGAAGCACAGACCGTATGTCCGGGAAAATATATTGTGATTATTTCAGGAGATCTGAGTGCTGTCAATGCAGCAGTGGAGACGGCAAAGACATTGCAGGGAACACATTTGATCAATAGTTTTGTGCTAGGTAATCCGCATGAATCTATTTTTCCGGCAATCTATGGTGCTACAACGATTGAAGATGTATCTGCACTCGGTATCATGGAGACCTACGATGCCACTTCTATTATTGTGGCAGCCGATGAAGCTGCAAAGACAGCAATCGTAGATTTGATTGAACTGCGTGTGGCAAGAGGTATGTGCGGAAAATCTTATTTGATGCTGACTGGAGAAGTGGCAGCGGTTGAAGCAGCAATCGAACGTGCGAAGAGTGTAGCAGCAGAGGGTGGAATGTATCTGGATTCATCTGTAATCGCACATCCGGATGCACAGATTCGAGACGCAATATTATAAAAAATAGTTGAATGGTCGTGTGTTTCATATGTTATATGAGATGCATGACTTTACAACTTGATCATGTAGAAAACTACAGTTCAGCCATATAAAAAGCACACAAAATACCTATATGTAATGAGATATTTATTTTGTGGCTTTTTTAGATGACTGAACTGCTAGAAGATGTAACCGGGAGGCAGTGTGATGCTTGCAATTGAAAGAAGAAAGGAAATATTGATAAAGCTGCAGGCCGAACGGCGGGTAGTGGTAAGTGAGTTAAGTCAGCTATATGATGTTTCAGAGGAAACGATTCGTCGAGATTTGGAAAAGCTTGTGAATGACGGCGTTGCAATAAAAAGCTATGGTGGTGCTGTGATCAATGAGAATTCAAATCTTGACCTTCCGTTTAACATCAGAAAGAATCGTAATGTAATTGGAAAGCAACGGATTGCGGAGGCAATCGTCGCAATGGTAAAAGATGGAGACAGCATTATGTTGGATGCTAGTTCTACAGCAGTATATATCGCTAAAGCTCTGAAAGAAAAGAAGAATTTGACAGTGATCACAAATTCTATAGAGATTATCATTGAATTGCTTGATATGCCTGAGTGGCAGGTGTTTTCTACAGGAGGATTGACACGGGAGGGGTCGTTTGCTCTTGTTGGGCCTCAGACGGATAAGATGTTGAGATCATTTCATGTAGATAAGGCTATAATATCCTGCAAGGGCATTAGTATGGATAAATCAATTACAGATTCGGATGAACTTCATGCAAATAATAAGCTGACAATGCTGGAGGCGGCTAGAATGAAAATTCTTGCTGTGGACAGCACGAAGTTAGATAAAATGGCATTTACAGTGATAGGAACATTGGACGATATTACAACTGTCGTTACCGATGAAAAACCGGAAGCAAGATGGATTCAATTATTTGAGGAAATCGGGGTAGAATGTATTTATCCTAGATAGAGGAAAAAGATGAATAGCTTTGATATTAAAACAAAAATATATTTTGGAGACCAGGCTTTGGACAGGCTGGCAGAAATTCCATATGAAAAGGTACTTATAATCACAGATCCGTTTATTGCTGAAAGCAGTATGATTCAGCTGGTACTGGATCCGTTGGAAAAGGGACACAAACAGTTTGAAATATTTAAAGATGTTGTACCGGATCCGCCGATCGAGAAGATTTCGGTTGGAGTAAAGAAGATGTTGGAATACAAACCGGATGCAATCGTAGCAGTAGGTGGAGGATCTGCGATTGATTCTTCCAAATCTATTCGTGAATTTGCACTCCGTGTAGAACAATACAATGAAGTTGCATTGATTGCGATTCCAACAACTAGCGGAACAGGATCAGAAGTCACATCATTTGCGGTTGTAACTGATTCGGTTGAAAAGGTGAAATATCCGCTTGTTTCTAGGAATATGACACCGGATGAGGCGATTTTAGATGCAGAGCTGGTAAAAAGTGTTCCACCAGCAATTACTGCAGATACGGGAATGGATGTGTTCACACACGCATTGGAAGCTTGCGTTAGTACAAAGCGTAATGATTTTTCTACTGCTCTGGCTGAGAAAGCAATTGAAATTTGCGGGGTATTTTTGCTACGGGCTTATCTAGATGGCAGTGATACACATGCACGACAGAAGATGCATTCGGCATCTTGTCTGGCCGGACTTGCATTCAATTCTGCATCACTGGGACTAAATCACGGAATGGCACACCAGCTGGGAGCGAGATTCCATATCCCACACGGACGTGCTAACGCGATGTTACTTCCACATATTATTGAATTCAATAGTGATATTAATAAACATAGCAAAAGTAAAAGTGAATATCTGCCAGCGGTAAAAAGATATTCTACAGTTGCCCAGATCCTGGGGTTAAGCAGTTATAATAAAATCATGACTGTACGATCTCTGGTCAATTGGGTGCAGTTTATGTTGAAGGAAATGGATATTCCGTTATCCATTTCACAGATGGGAACTATTTCAAAAGAAGAATATTTTAATGTGATTGATTCTATGGCAGATCTTGCACTAGAAGATGCGTGTACAGCAACAAATCCGCGTGTGCCTAAAAAAGAAGATATTATCGCAATATATAAGAATTTATGGTAAAAAGAGATCAAGTCGTCGGAGTGTCTGATGACTTGATCTTTTGAATTTTCTACAATCTTTTTTTGGAAATCGGTTAATAATAATCTCGATATTCACTTGGTGTCATATGCACAGTTCTTTCAAATGCACGTAGAAAAGTGAGGGTTGTTTTAAATCCAACTTGATTGGAAATAGACGTGATGGAAAGTTTAGTATATGCCAGTAATTCCTTTGCTTTGTTGATTCGGAACTCATTGACATATTGGTGAACAGTAACACCTAGTTGTTTTTTAAAAAGTTTACAGAAATAATATTTTGAAAAACCGACCTTATCACAGATTGTGTCAATGGTCAGTTCGTTCATATAATTGTCAGATATAAATTTTAAAGCAGCATTGACACTTGTTTCTTGAGCAGGTGTCATTTCTTTTATGATATTGATTTCATAGGTAAGGTCGTATAAAGCGGTGAAAATACTATGCAGAAGAGTTGTGGTGTGCAGACACCGCCAGCTGTCATTTTGAATTCCATAAGTACCGCATACGATATTGTAAAGTTCTATAAAAGAATCTAATACGTCTGAAAAAGGATTGGTAAGTATAATATTGTTTTTTGTACGAACCAGATTATAATACAGTTTTGCATGGCTGCCGTGGATGATGAAATAATAAAATTTCCAATTTTTAGAAACACGGGTAAAAGTAAGGGAAGTATTGCATGCAGTTATAATTACCGAGTTTGGCTGAATATATTGGGTTTCTGATGATTTAGTAAATCGTGCGGTCCCTTCCAGTGAGTATAGTAAAAGGTAGTCGTTGTAGTTGTTGCGTGTTCCGAGTTCAAACTTACGTTCAGAACAGTATCCACATTCACTGATTGCGAAAGGAAATGATTCTGTGAGTGAAGTAGAATGAAAATTTTGTGTTTTATATTCTGCAGGGTAAGATCGTTTGGGTGACGGCATATAAGAGTTCTCCTTTTAATAAAATATAACCTGCTTAATAGTGTAATATGAATAAAAGCAAAAATCAAATAGAAAATTTCCTATTCATTTTGACGGTGATGTATATTTCTGTTTTCTTGTGATAAAACAAAAATACCACAAGAAAATTGTAGGATTATGGAGAAAATGTGATAAAAGGACTAAAACAACAAGAAACGATAACGAAAAAGCTATTTTTGATATTGATTATTAAAGATAAAATAGCAATATTAGATACACACAGACACAGACGGTTGAAAAATTAGCCGGATGTAAAACAGAAGAAAGGGGCAAGATAAGATGAGTGAATATATCTTGGAACTGAAGGATGTGGTAAAAACCTTTGGCGGTGTGACAGCTCTAAATGGTGTACACTTTCAGTTGAAACGCGGTGAGATTCATGCTCTTATGGGTGAGAATGGTGCCGGAAAATCTACATTCATTAAAGTAATTACAGGAGTTCACCAGCCAGACAGCGGATTGATGCTATTAGAGGGTGAAAAGATCACACTTCGTTCCACTGAAGATTCTGCAAAACTGGGTATTGCAGCGATTTATCAGCATGTTACAGCGTTCCCGGATTTGTCGGTAACAGAAAATATTTTTATGGGACAGGAGATTAAAAATAAATTAGGGATATACAATTGGAGCCTGATGACAAAGCGTGCCAAGGAATTGATTGAACCTTTGAGCAAAAACATTGATGTTTCCAAGCCGATGAGTACCCTTTCTGTTGCTCAGCAGCAGCTTGTTGAAATCGCAAAGGCACTCTCAAGAGATGCCAGAATACTGATCATGGATGAGCCGACTGCATCACTTTCCAGAAGAGAATGTGAGGAACTTTATCAAATTGCGGAAAGACTGCGGGACGAAGGTGTTTCCATTATCTTTATTACACATAAGTTTGAAGATATGTACCGCCTGGCAACAAGAGTTACAGTCTTCCGTGATTCACAGTACATAGGTTGTTGGGATGTGGATAAAATTTCTAATCAGAAGCTGATCGGTGAGATGGTTGGACGTGAATTGACACAAATGTATCCGCCTAAGAGTGCTAAAATCGGAGAGACTGTATTGAAAGTCAATCATATTTCCAAAGAGGGATACTTTAAGGATGTTTCTTTTGATGTAAGAAAGGGCGAAATTCTTGCGTTGACAGGTTTGGTTGGTGCCGGGCGTACCGAAGTATGTCAGAATATTTTTGGAATTATGAAACCAGACACAGGTTCTATAGAATTGGAAGGAAAAGAAGTAAAGATTGACAGTCCGATTGATGCTTTGAAGCTTGGAATCGGTCTCCTTCCAGAAGACAGGCAGACACAGGGATTGATCAATGAACTTCCGATTTATCAGAATGTATCATCTGCAGATATGAAGAAATTCATCAAAGGTGGTAAACTAGATATCCATGCTGAAGAAGAAAAAGCAATAGAACTTTGTCAGAAGATTCAACTGAAAGCAAAAGATATCAGTGCTCCACCATCATCACTTTCCGGTGGTAACCAGCAAAAGGTCGTATTTGCAAAGCTTCTGAACTGTGATTTGAAAGTGTTGATTTTGGATGAACCTACAAAAGGTATTGATGTAGGTGCAAAATATTCCATCTATGAAATTATGAACGAACTGACGGCCAATGGATATGCAATTATCATGGTATCTTCTGAAATGCCAGAAGTACTCGGTATGGCAGATCGTATTGTAGTTATGAGAAACGGACGGGTTGCAGGTGCTTTTGAAACAGACGGAACCACTCAGGAGATGATTCTTGAGGCTTCTTTAAAACAGGATGATGAAGGAAAGGAGGACTAAAGGATGAATAAGAATAAATCTATGATTTCAAAGATTACAGAAAGCAGAAACTTTGGGCTAGTTCTTGGTCTGGCAGTTCTTCTGATCGTAGCTAAGATCATCACTCCGTCCATGTATTCCGTAAATTCAATCATCAATATGCTTCAGAATAATGCGGTGTACGGATTGCTTGCAATTGGTGAGATGATGGTGATCATTACAGCAGGTATTGATATTTCCATCGGAGCGACATTGTCTCTGACAGGTGTTGTATGCTGTCGGTTGATGGCTGACAATCCAGAAGTACCGGGGATTGTATGGTTGTTGTTGGCTTTGGTGATCGGAGCGCTTTGTGGTGCATTTAACGGACTTCTGGTTGGATATTTTAAAATGGTACCGATGAT
>JAHHTO010000032.1 GCA_020024595.1 Schaedlerella sp. | reverse complement strand
GACATACAGTCCGTCTCCCTGCCCCACGTCAATTGCAATAACCTTTAATTCTCCCTGTTTTCCCTGACTCCGTATACACCCAAAGCAAAACACGGCAATATATAAAACGAGACATATGCCACTCATCTTTTTGCATTTTTCCCGACAGTGTACTTTTCTTTCATATCTTGTTGCTTCCAAATCTTTTTTTTCATGATACCAGCCTGACACTGCACATGCACCGAACAATCCCATATAATACACGATACACCACCATTTTTTCGGCTGACCAAGAACGATCCTCCCAAAAGGTAATTCTACCGTAAGCTGTGCCGCCTGCTCATAAAACCATAAGATAAATTTACACACTCCAAGCTGCAGTTCACCTCCATTTATCCAGAAAACTGCTGTCAAAGACCCCAGTACACCAATTCCAAGCACTGCAGACATCAAAGGAATCACAAGTAGATTGAGGAACAACGAATACGCCGGAATTTCAAAATAGTAATAGAGCAAAATGGGCAGTAACACAAGATGAACTGCTATACTCACTCGAAATATTTTGGGGATTATACTCCATTCTTCCAACACTGGATTCACCACGGCAATCCCAGCCAATGCACCAAATGATAATAAAAATCCGGCATCATACAGATAAAACGGTTGTCTTAGTATCATCACAGTCGCTGCAAGCGCCAGACTGGTTGGTAAATCATAATCTCTGCCCGTCACATCCGCACCTGCCCGTACAATAAACATAATGAGTGCCCTCTGACTGGACACACCATTTCCTGTCATCAAGGTATACAGAATAAAAAAAAGGATTCCTACTCCCCCAGCAAGTAAGAAAGGCATCCCTGTCTTACGTAGCAACTGATACAGACCAATTCCGAGAAATGACATATGTAAACCAGAAATCGCCAGAATATGCCCGATTCCACTTTTTTGAAAAAGTTCTTTTAGACTCCCGTCTAATTCTGTTTTATCCCCAATCAAAATCGCACTCATACAATTTCCATAATACTCTCCCATACAGTCTGTCAGCAAATCTTTCCAGCTGCCTCTCAGCCGCATAAGGCCTTCCTGAATATACTGCACCGAAGAGTCTGTCACTTTTACATTCTCGCACCATACAGCAGCACACATCCCTTCCTTTTGATAATAAAATTTTTGGTCAAAATTCCCTGGATTGGGTGCCGGTTCAAAAAATCTGATTTCCCCCGTCAGCTGTATGGTATTTCCGATTGCTATCGATTTTAATTTCTGAGTTTTATATTGTTTGATATAAACAAGAATTTTTGATTCATCAATGATTTGTCGTTCTAGACGAACTTGAACGTCCGTCAGATAAAATGTCTGGTAATCTAGTCGTTCTTCCCTGCGGTATACAGTTCCTGAAAGTGTAATTGTCTCTCCATCTTTTGCATTCATTTCCAGAGGTGAGGCCTTCCATTTATGAAGTCCTCCCACTAAAAATACCTGTATCCCCAGAAATAAGACCGCTGCCAGACACAACGGTCGTTTTATCATTTTCCCTCCTGTTCCTCCACAAGTTCCAGATTCTGCTGAAACGGCTGGGATAAATCTACCAAATCTTTATAACGTACATCTGTCACACCATTTACCGCAATCTGTACCTTACTTGCCGGTGTGCCTTCCAAAAGAGAATTAACAAGAGAATATACCGCTACTTCCGGTTTCACATCATAAGAACTGTTCAGAAATTCACTATCAAAATTCACATAACAAACTCCATCTTTACTTGTAACACTCAGCAGTGTTACTGCCGGATTTAAGGTTGGATAACAGCTGTTTCCTTTCGGTCCCTGCATCAATTTTTCCACAATAATCTTTTCAATCGGAATATTACTGCTGTACCGCACATTCACTTTCTGTTCGATCAGCCTGTCTCCTGTTTTATTAGCAAAATATAAGATCAACGTTTCTTTTTGATAAGAACTTACGGAAGAACCTGTATTTTCTACAAAATCATCTCCATTCAGAATTCCTGTTATTGTTCCGTCTTTTTCCTGCAAAGTCTTGCCGTTTACTGTAAGCAAGACCCCCTGGATACCGGGAATCTGAAGCAGTGAACGAACAATTGCTGCACGGATCAGCTTTTCCTGTACCGTTGGAAGTTCTTGATACGCTGCATTCATATCTACATTTGCAATCACATTCTTTACACTGGAGCGTTTTACCTTTACCTTCTCCGGAAGTACCTGGACGTATTCAATATCCTCTGCCGGTTTCGCCAACTCTTCAAGCACTGCTGACACCTGTTCATCCACCTCCCCCTCTGGCCATTCAAACGCGACCTTCACAAGTCCTGTCTGCGATTCATTCAGACAATAAATAAATTTATCTCCGGCTGCTACATCAGTCCGTTTTCCACATGCTGATAGAAAGAAGAGGAATATCGTACAAATCAATATGGACAAATATTTTTTCTTTCTCATAATCCTGCCCCCTTTACGCATTCACATACAACAACGGAATCCGCACGGTAAATGTTGTACCTTCTCCATGCTCACTGTGTACCTTAATCGATCCTCTGTGCATAATAACCGCATTTCTCGTAATCGCAAGCCCGAGTCCTGTTCCACCGATTTCCCGGGAATGTGATTTATCTACTCGATAAAATCGCTCAAAAATATGATCTTGATCCTCTTCTGGGATTCCAATTCCGGAATCTGCCACTTTGACATAAAAGAATTTATGATCGGCATTTAAAGATACATGTACCCAACCACTATCATGATTATATTTAATTGCATTTTCCACAAGATTAGAAATTGCCAATGACAACTTCACTTCATCAACTTCTGCTGTCACCGGTCGAAAACTTTCCAACACCAGTTCTACATTTTTCTTTTCCGCAATTGGTTTGAGACGCTTTAAAATCAATTCCATCAGTTCATTGATTTGTACCTGACGAATATTCAAATTCTGCGCCGTTTTATCCATCTTCACCAATGTCAGTAAATCTGTTATAATATCATTTTCCCGGTCGATTTCTTTTGCAATATCCTCCATAAATTCCTGATATAGCTCAATAGGTGCATGATTCTGTATTACCAGGGAATCCGCCAGGACTTTCATGGATGCCAGTGGTGTTCTGAGTTCATGGGAAACGTTGGAAACAAACTCTTCTCTTGAATCATCTAACCGCTTAAATCTTCCCAACATCTTATTAAATGCAACAGAAATCTGTCCTGTTTCACTGAATCTGTCGACATGTAGAACTTCATCTACATATCCTTCTGTCACCCCTTCGATTTCTAATGCCATACTATGAAGCGGGCGCACAATCCGCTCTGCGATCAGCAATGAAGCTGCAAGTACAAGCACAAGCGCCGTTCCAAAAATCGTCGCACCTTTGGAATAAAGCATACGCAGACTATCCGTAATCGTAGCCGTAGACACACTGACAAGCATCACACCCTCAATTTCTCCAGATTCTGGATTTTTGATTGGAGAAGTAACTTCAATATACTGATTTTTCTTATCATAATAATCTGTGCTTTTTCCTTTGATACAACAAATTACATTTTCTGAAACATTGGTCTTTCCCTCATCCAGAGAATACGTATCTTTGACCACTTCCAGATTCTGATCCATGATCATAACTCTTCCATTATAAATATTTGTTAATTGAGTCAAACTTGCATCGATAACTTCGGATGAATAATCCTCCAGATAGTGATAGCTATATAGCTGATTACTTAGAATTGTACATTGATTCTGTATTTCTGCGCTCCTCAAAGAAACAGCCCTCGTTTCGTATGTACGAATCATCATTCCATACACCAGGGCACCAGGCAAAAATCCTGCTGCCAGAATCACAAGAATCACATAAAACCGTAGACTTTTAAACTTTTCTTTGATTTTAACACTTAACTTACCCCTGGAAATAATAACCAACTCCCCACTTCGTATGCACATACCGAGGCTCACTCGGATTCGCCTCTACTTTTTCTCGCAATCTCCTGATATGTACATCTACAGTTCTTGCATCACCGGGGTAATCCTCTCCCCAAATCATATTCAACAGATTTTCTCTGCTATATACTTTATTGGGATTCATAGCAAGAAGTTCCAACACATCAAACTCTTTTGCGGTCAGATTAATCTCCCTGTCTTCAATAAATACTCTTCTGCTTTCACAATCGATTTTCATAGTTCCCTTTACGATCAAAGTACTTGGCTGGACTTCTTCTTTCTTTGCAGTTCTACGCATAATCGCCTTGATACGCGCCTTTACTTCCAGAATATTGAACGGTTTTGTAATGTAATCATCTGCACCATATTCCAGACCGAGAATCTTATCCATATCTTCACTTCTTGCAGTCAGCATTACCACCGGCATATCGGAGAATTCCCGAATCTGCTGGCATACTTGAAATCCATCTAATTTTGGCAACATCACATCCAGAAGCACCAGATCATACTCACATTTCTTTGCAAAGGCAAGTGCTTCTTCGCCATCATAGGCACAGTCAACTTCCATGCCGTCCTGCTCCAGACTGAAACGGATTCCTTTCACGATTAATTTTTCATCATCTACTACTAAGATTTTTTTCCTGCTCATTCGAATCTTTTCCTAACTCCCTGTGTTTACTGTAATTCTGTCTTCTATTTTTTCAAACACACCTTCTTTGATACCTTCCACATTCATCAAATCCTCAATCGTTTGAAACCCTCCATTTGCATTGCGATATTCTATAATGCTCTTTGCTCTCGTCTCTCCGATTCCGACCAATGTCTTTAGTTCTTCTTCTGAAGCCGTGTTGAGATTCACTTTTCCACTACTTTCTGTACCGGCTGCATCTCCATTCAAAGTATTTGTACTACCTGAAACTTCTACGATTCCTTGTTGGATTTCTTCTTCCGTTGGAATATAAACCCGTTCTCCATCACTAAGTCTTTGTGCCTGATTCACAAATTCTTCTGCTGCATCTTCTCTTACACCACCAGCCAAAGCCAGCGCCTCATAAATTCGAGCTTCCCGATCCAGCTTATATACACCGGGAGTGTGAACCGCTCCACATACATACACAAAAATATGTTCTGCGACTTCTTCCCCCTCTGTATCTTCTGATTTCGTTGTTCCTTCTTTCTTTTCATTCGATATTTTGAGATTTTCTTTTTCTTCTGGTTGGCTCTCTTCCAACGACAATGTCAGCAAACTGTCATCTTTTTGTTTCTCGCATCCCGTACAACACAACAATATAAGAGCCAGTAACAGGATTCCTGTCACTGCTCCTTTTCGTTTTCCATCTATTCTTTTCATTTTTCACAGCGTAATCGCCGCGACCCCTTTATATCAGACATTCATATTGTATCGAATTGCTCCCTAAATTACAATAGAAAATTCAATTTTCTGTAACAATTCTGTCATTTTTCCCACTGAAAAATCGCAATTCCTACAAGGGCAAGCACTAACCCCCCTATCTTTCTCCATTCTAACGGAGATTTTTCCACACCAAACATTCCAAAAAGTTCAATTACATATGCCACGGTCAGCTGTGCGATTACAATCAACAATGCTGCTTTTGCAGGTCCCAGCGATGCCATACTCTGAATCACGGTCCAGGTAATTCCTGCACCAATTACCCCTCCCAGAAGCATATATTTTGGTTCCACTCTGCCAATTGCAGTAATACTGTCTCTCCCCATCACAAGCCACGCAATTACGCAGACTCCAAAAGCACTTAATTGTACCCACCCGTTGGATACCCACATTCCGGTTGTCTTCGTTACCTGCGTGTTAAAAACTCCCTGTACACTCATCAATGCTCCGGACAACAATGCGATCAAAAAACCAGCCATCTTCACATACCTCCTGTCTTATAGACATTTGTATACAAAAAATCGGCACTTTCCATACACAAACGCCATCACTTTTTTATAAATAGTATGCCCTGATTACTGGTTTTTATTTCTACCTTTTTCATATGCTCCTGACTTTTTTCACTATGCAGTCAATGCACACTCCAGCTTTTCAATCATTTCATCAATATGTTTTTTCTCAATGATCAACGGAGGCACAAACCGAATGGTCTTTTCCTTTGCCGTAATCATGATCAGTCCTTGCTCCAGTGCTTTCTTCACTACGTCTACAGGATTTTTTGTCAATACAATTCCCTGGATCAGACCTTTTCCACGCCTTTCACTGATACAATCATATTTCTCCACCAATTCATTCAGGCGTTGGGTCAAATAAGGAGCCACCTCATTCACATGCTCCACAATCTGATTTTTTTCAAAAAGTTCTAGCACTTTTTTCACTGCCATACATGCAAGTGGATTCCCACCATAAGTAGAGCCATGATCTCCAGGCTTCATAGATGCCTCTGCTACTTTTTCGGTCACCGCAAAAGCTCCTACCGGAATTCCGTTTCCAATCGCCTTCGCCATTGTCAAAATATCCGGTTTCACACCATACTCCTGCCATGCAAACATGAAACCGGTTCTCCCCATCCCACATTGAATCTCATCACAGATCATCAGAATATCCTGCTCATCACAGATCTTACGGATTCCTTCCATAAATTCCTTTGTTGCCGGATGGATGCCACCTTCTCCTTGAAGTGGCTCCAGTATGATCGCACAGGTCTTCTCATTTACCAGAGCTCTCACACTGTCCAGATTATTGTATTCTGCAAAATGTACTCCCTGAAGCATCGGTTCAAATGGCTCTCGATAAGCTTTTGTTCCTGTCACAGATACCGCTCCTATCGAACGTCCATGGAAAGCATCTTCCATAGCGATAAATTCATATCGGCCGGACTGTTTCAGATAAGCATATTTTCTTGCTGTCTTCAGTGCCCCCTCGATCGCTTCTGTTCCACTGTTTGTAAAAAACACCTTATCCATCCCAGATGCTTTATTCAACGCTTCCGCCGCTTCTCCACAGTTTTCATGATAATACAGATTGGATGTGTGGCAAAGCTTTGTAATCTGCTCTTTTAACGCATCTTCCAGTTCCCGGTTATGATACCCCAATCCCATCACTGCAATTCCTGCCGCAAAGTCCAGATACTGTTTCCCATCTGTGTCATACAAGTAGACACCATCACCATGATCCAGTGTAATTGGAAACCGATTATAAATATGAAGCAGATTTTTTTCTGCTTCTCGTATTTTCTCATTTATCATAATGATACCCGCTTTCTTCATCATTCAATATAGCTGTTCCGATTCCTTGATTTGTAAAGATTTCCAGCAGCAGACAATGTGGAATTCTTCCGTCTAGAATATGAACTCTTGATACACCGTTTTCAATTGCATCAATACAATTCTGAAGCTTTGGAAGCATACCACCTCCGATATATCCGTCTGTGATCAGTTTTTCTGCCTCATCCACACCTAGTTCAGAAATCAGCGATTTGGGATCTTGCGGATCTTTATACACACCTTCTATATCTGTCAGAAAAGCCAACTTCTCTGCTTTTACTGCACGGGCAATCGCACACGCTGCATCATCCGCATTGATGTTATATGTCTGATACTCATCGTCCAGCCCTACCGGACACACGATCGGAAGAAAATCCTTTTCCAACAAATCATACAGAATTTCTGCATTTACTTCTTTCACTTCTCCCACATAACCAATATCCTGTCCTTCAGAATACTTTTTCTCTACTTTCAGGAGTCCTCCATCTTTTCCACTGATTCCAATCGCCCGCACACCTAATTCTTCTACGTGCTGCACCAGACTCTTATTCACTTTTCCGAGTACCATTTCTGCTACTTCCATTGTATCAGCATCCGTTACACGAAGTCCGTTGATAAACTTCGGTTCCATTCCAACTTTGTTCACCCAGCGGCTGATTTCTTTTCCTCCACCGTGGACAATGATCGGTTTGAATCCGACTAGTTTCAAAAGTGTTACGTCTTCAATAACCTGCTTTTTTAAGTCTTCATCTATCATTGCACTACCACCGTATTTTACTACAATGATTTTGCGGTTAAATCGCTGAATATACGGAAGTGCCTCTATCAAAACCTGTGCCTTATCCAGATACTGCTGCATATTTTGATTCATTTTCATTTCCTCCCTTATTAACTTCGATAATCTGCATTGATATCAATATATCCATGAGTCAAATCACATCCCCATGCAGTCGCTTCTTCTGTTCCCTCCTTAAGCTCTGCTGTTACCGTTACCTCCGACCGAGAAAGGATTTCTGTTGCTTCTTCTTCACTGTAATCCAGTGCCACTCCATTTTGAATCAACTGTATTTTTCCTGCCTTACTCTCAATATAAAGATCCACCTGTTCCGGATCAAACTCAGCACCGGAATACCCCATTGCACAGAGAATTCTCCCCCAGTTCGCGTCATGACCTGCAATTGCCGTCTTAGTCAGATTGGAACAGATTACCGACTTTGCCAGTACCTTTGCCTGTTTTTTTGTTTTCGCCCCCGCAACCTTTACTTCCAAAAGTGCGGTTGCACCTTCACCGTCTCCTGCCATCTTCTTTGCCAGTGTTTCATTGACATCGTGAAGAGCCTCTGAAAATATTTTGTATTCTGGGGTGCCCAGACGAATCTTCTCATTCTTTGCTTTCCCATTTGCCAGAAGCAATACGGTATCATTCGTAGAAGTATCACCATCTACTGAAATCATATTATATGTATCTTCCACATCTTCACACAGTGCCTTCTGCAAAGCTTTTTTAGAAATAGAAGCATCCGTCGTAATATATGTCAACATAGTACACATGTTGGGATGAATCATCCCCGATCCTTTTGCCATTCCACCAATGGTAACAATCTTACCACCAATTTCCACCTGCACTGCTGCTTCTTTTGCTACAGTATCCGTTGTCATAATCGCTTTTGCTGCCAAATGTCCAGCTTCTATACTCTTATCTTTGGAAACAGCCAGCATTTCCACACCTTTTTCGATTCGTTCTATCGGAAGCTGCATTCCGATGACTCCCGTAGAGCCAACCAACACTCCCGCACAGTCCACATCCAGAACTTCTGCTGCTTTCTCCGCCGTTTTTTTACAATACTCCATTCCTTCTTGCCCCGTACAGGCGTTGGCAATTCCAGAATTCACAATCACAACCTGTGATTTCACACCGGACTCTACAACCTGTCGATCCCATTTTACCGGCGCTGCCTTCACCACATTTGTGGTAAATGTTCCTGCTGTTTTACATGGTTTCTTACTGTAGATCAATGCCATATCTGTGCGTCCTTTATATTTAATTTCTGCTGCTGCAGATGCCGCATAAAATCCTTTTGCTGCAGTCACTCCACCTTTTATTCTCTTCATTTTTTTACCTCTTTTTTTCGATCTATTTTTGTATTTTCTAATCACTGCCCATTAAATGCTGTAATATTTTCCTCGTTAAGCACAAAATCATAATAATTCAAATCTAGCCGTTCTACCCAGCCGATCTTATTCCAGAACGCATTTCCTATATCATTCTGGGTAAATGCGATCAGTGACACTTTACTGATCTGCTCTTCTTTTAACTTCTCCATGGCACGAATTACCATAGCCTTACCAATCCCATGTCTCCGATAAGATTCATGTACGCAGACATGATACAGGCACCCTCGTCTTCCATCATGCCCGCAAAGAATACTTCCCACAATTCTTCCATCTGCTTCCGCAACCACACTGGTCGTCGGATTTCGTTTCAGGAAGCGTTCCACCCCCTCTCTGGAATCATCAATGGTTCGAATTCCAAATCCACGAATGGTCATCCACAGTGCATATACACCATTATAATCTTCAATTGTCATCGTTCTTACTATCATCTTTCTTTACCCCAAATATTCTCTGCCATCAGCCTGCTTAAGAGCCAATCTGTCTTTCTTATAAATCCTATTTTTACGGAAACATCGGCACCAATTCCAAGCCTTCAGATTCTTTCAGCCCGAACATTAGGTTCATATTCTGTACCGCCTGACCCGCTGCACCTTTTACAAGATTATCAATCGCTCCCATCATAATAATTCTACCGGTTCTCTCGTCGATCTTGAAGTTAATATCCACATAATTACTGCCCTCTACCCACTTTGTTTCAGGGTAGACATCCTTTTCAAGAACACGGATGAACTTTTCCTTTCCGTAATATTTATCATAAATCGCCTTTACGTCTTCATAACTTGCATTTCTTTTCAATTTTGCATATTCTGTTGCCAGAATCCCCCGATTCATAGGAATCAGATGAGGTGTAAAGTTCAGAACAACATTTTGCCCAGATGCATATCCTAACTGTTCTTCAATTTCTGGTGTATGTCTGTGTGTTGCCACACCATATGCTTTTATATTTTCATTGACTTCACAAAATAGATTGGCAGTTTTTGCACTTCTCCCCGCTCCAGAAGTTCCTGATTTGGCATCAATAATCAAGGAATCCATATCTATCAGCCCTTCTTTGGCAAGTGGATATGCCGTTAGGATCGAACAAGTTGTATAACAGCCCGGATTAGCAACCAGACGTGCATGTACAACTTGTTCTCTGTTCACTTCGCACAGGCCATAAACCGCCTCCTTGATAAACTGTGGGCTCTTATGTTTCATACTGTACCATTTTTCATAAACAGAGACATCTTTGATTCTAAAATCTGCACTTAAATCAATAATTTTTACCTTAGATAGAATCTCTTCATTCACAAGCGATGCACAAAACCCCTGTGGAGTTGCTGTAAAAATCACATCCACCTGTTCTGCTAGTGCTTCCATATTGTCATCCATGCATTCCGCATCTACAATCTGAAACATATTCCGATAAACAGAGGAATATTTTTGATTGATATAACTTTTGGATCCATACCATACAATCTCAGCATCCTTATGCGAGATCAATATTCTGACCAGCTCACCTCCTGCATAACCCGTAGCTCCGATAATTCCAACTTTAATCATACCTATCATTCCTTTCTTACAATTCCAAATTATATTGCCTCTCCCCAACAATGGAGTTACTGTTCATTCATTTCAAAATAATGTATTGCATAATTATACATCTTTTATGTATATTATGCAATACCTATTCCAAATTTTTCATCTGAGTGACGTATCTTCAACACCATCCATACACAATTCTTCTTTACTATGATGAGATAAATTTAAAATTACAGCTATAACATAAAATAATAGTATCTGATAAGCGCTTTCAAAGTTGCCTGATCAGATACTATTCTATACTCGCGATATTATTTTCTATTTTTAGCGAATCTGTCCGTTTCCAAAAATAATATATTTCGTTGTCGTCAGTGCAAGCAGTCCCATCGGTCCTCTTGCATGAAGTTTTTGCGTACTAATTCCAATCTCTGCTCCAAATCCGAACTCAAATCCGTCCGTAAACCGTGTAGAAGCATTCACATAGACTGCCGCTGCATCCACTTCATCCTGAAACTTCAATGCATGGTCATAATCCTTCGTAATAATGGATTCAGAATGTCCGGTATTGTACTGATTAATATGCGCAATTGCTTCCTCTATAGAGTCCACTATTTTCAAAGAAATCATCGCATCCAGATATTCCATTCCCCAATCTTCTTCTCTCGCCGGAGTAATCTCGGTCATGATTTTCTGCGCCCTTTCATCTCCACGAATCTCCACTTGATGCAGCTTCAGCCGCTCCACGATCTTTGGTACCACATTTCCTGCAATCTTCTCATGTACAACCAGAGATTCACAGGCATTACAAACACCCATGCGCTGCGTCTTCGCATTCTCAATAATATCTACTGCCATCTCCACATCTGCACTTTCATCCACAAACACATGACAGTTTCCTGTTCCAGTCTCGATCACCGGCACGGTACTGTTCTCCACAACATTAGCAATTAGTCCGGCGCCGCCTCGCGGAATCAGTACATCAATATAATCATGCAGTTTCATCATTTGCTGTACAGTCTCACGTCCTGTATCTTCAACAAGCAGAATCAAATCCTGAGACAATTTTTCTTTCCGAAGTCCTGCTTTGATCGTACGCACAATGGCAAGGTTCGAACAAATCGCATCACTCCCGCCACGCAAGATCACCGCATTTCCAGTTTTAAAACAAAGTCCAAACGCATCTGCTGTTACATTCGGTCTGGATTCATAGATGATCCCAACCACTCCCAATGGCACTCTTTTTCTTCCAATCCTTAGACCATTCGGACGTTTTTTCATTTCCAACACTTCTCCCACCGGGTCTTCCAGTCCTGCAATTTGCCGCAACCCCTCTGCCATATCTTCAATTCTCTTCTCAGTCAGGCGAAGACGATCAATAAGGGCCTTTTTTACCCCCTTTTTTTCTGCTGCCTGAATATCTTTTGCATTTTCTCCTAGTAAATATACACTTTGACTGCATAGTTCATCGGCTACTGCCAATAGTCCTCTATTTTTTTCATCTGTCCCCAGTCCTGCACTTTCTCTTGACGCTACTCTTGCACGTTTACCAAGTGTTTCCATATAATTCTCCATCACGTTTTTCCAATCCTTCCTTTTCCTCTGCTTTCTTCAAGCGCTTTATCTGACGACGAAACTGTGCACGCTCCGGTGCCAGTTCATTTTCCATTTCTTTCCCATGCTCCTTTGATAAAAATAGAGTTCCAACCTTCTTTCCTGCCATAATATCATTGATTGCATAAATATTATCCCCATTTGCAATCACCATTTCAGCACCTGCATCCGTTACGATTTTTGCCGCATTGACCTTCGTAAACATACCACCTGTCCCAAAATCACTAGAAGAACCTCCTGCCATCCGCTCAAGCGATTCATCAATCTCCACGACAGTATGAATAAACCGAGCATTGGGATTATTCTTTGGGTCTGCTGTATACATGCCTTCGATATCTGATAGAAGAATCAGCAAATCTGCATCCACTAACTCCGCTACATTTGCGGCAAGTGTATCATTATCTCCAAAGTTACCATATGCCAATTCATCTACCGAAATAGCATCATTCTCATTTACGATCGGCACTACATGCATTTTTAACAATTCATCAAATGTCTGACGGGCATTTTTCCGGCATTCTTTATTGGTAATAGATTCTTTTGTCAGCAAAACCTGTGCAGTCAGCTGGCTGTACTCATTAAACAACTTTTCATAAATCATCATCAACCTTCCCTGACCGACAGCAGCACACGCCTGCTTCTCCGCCTCACTGTCCGGACGATGTGAAAGTCCAAGCGCCATTCTTCCAACTCCAACCGCTCCTGAAGAAACTACAATAACTTCTTTTCCCTGATTTCTCAAATTAATCAATATCCGTACAAATTTTTCCAACTTATCCAGATTAATATCGCCTGTTTCTTCATAGGTAATCGTTGTTGTTCCAACTTTAATTACAATACGTTTCTTTTTCTTTAAAATTTCTTTTCTGTCCATTCTTTACAACCATCCTCTTACATCTTCGGAGCATACGCTCTCAGTGGTCTATTTCTTCCGTTTATTCACTCCTTCAAAAGCGATTCATTTACCACCTGGATCTGACACATTTTCATCGCCTCTAGTGCCTGCCGGTGGCTCTTGTCCGTTACTCCGGCACAACAGGATGCATCTACTATGATTGACACTTCAGGTAAATGTGCTTTCAACACCATCGCATTAGAAATAACACAGATATCCGTACAAAGCCCGACAAGAGTAATATTTTCAATTGCTTCTTCATACTCGTTGTATGCCTTTAGCACCTGAGCCAATGCTACGCTTCCGAATGTATTCTTATCAATCGGTTCTTCCTTAATAAGTGCTTTTATTTCTTCTCGAATTTCCCAGCCTTTTGTACCACGGATGCAATGCTCCACTGGAAGATTCTTTCCCTCTTGCGTAGATAGATAGTCTACTTCGTGTGTATCTCTTGTTGCCAGAACTCTTCCTTTGAAGTTCACAATTTTTTCCACAACATTCGGTACAATTGCAACCGCTTCTTTTGTACCAAGCGCACCATCAATAAAATCGTTCTGCATATCCACTACTACTAATACATTCATCCCTTGATCCTCCTGTATTCATTCGTTTTCTCACTTCTGCTTTCTTCCAATCCGAACATCTTCCATCTGCTTTGCAGTCTCCTCATCCAGATAATTGAACAGATAGTTCCTCGTTCTTCCCGCTTTTCCAAGATACTCTTCCCGAAGTTCCTTCTGCGCTAGTTCCACTTCTATCTTCAATTCCTTTGCAGAAAGAAGGTGACACCCCTGCCCCCGGATGATAACCTGCTCCGTACCGTCAGAAGTAGCAACCGTCACTTGATATTTACGACCGATTTCATGCGCCACCTTCTCAATATACTGGTCAGCTGTTTCCGCCTCTTTTGTATATACGACATGAATATTATGATACTTCTGTGTTTCTCCCGGAAATCCTTCCAGTTTGTATGCATCAAAAACTAGTATCAACGAACACTTTTTCACACCTTGATAATTACTCAAAATATCCATTAGCTTCCCGCGAGCACCATCCATATTGACTTCCGCCAATTGCCGCAGTTCCTCCCATGCGAAAATAATATTATAACCATCCACCAATAAATATTCTTTTAAGTTTTCCTTTGTTTTCTTATAACAAGCGGAATCCAATTCCTTCCTATAAGAATACTTTTTCCGTGCCTGCTCCCGCTTTTTTCGAGCTGCTTCTGCCATCTGTTCCAGTTCTGCCTCTTCTTCTGGTGTCAATGCAGAAATCACTTTTGCCCTTCGCACTGCCGCTGAAATATATTCCTGATTGGTCGGCTGCTCTTCCTGCTCCTCCGCTTTTTTTAAAATATGTTCAAGATGCATATATTCTTCGACTTCATCCCATTTTACCACAAATCCCGCTCCATGTGCACAAAATACAGAACCTGTAGGATTGTCCAAATCTCGCTCCGAATCATATCCTGCCGCTTCCACGACCTCTTCTGTATTATGACACGGAAAATATCCTTTCAGTGTACAGAACAAGCGTCCTCTTCCCTTTGTATAAGAGATCATTTCTGTCTGATAGTCCCTCATTGTAACAACCGGAACACTTCCTGTCAGCACCGCTCTCTCGCCTTCCTGTCTTGGTGTATCAAACTTCCCGTACATTCGTTGCAGATCAGACATGGCACGTCCAACCATCTCGATAGGCACTTCCAGCCGATATTCATAAAATGGCTCCAGAAGTACACTTTCTGCCTGCTTCAGCCCCTGCCTCACCGCACGATACGTTGCCTGACGAAAATCCCCGCCTTCTGTATGCTTCAAATGTGCCTTGCCTGCTGCCAACGTAATTCGCATGTCCGTAATAGGTGCTCCTACCAACACACCAAGATGTTCCTTTTCTTCCAGATGGGTTAATATCAATCTTTGCCAATTTTTATCTAGCACATCCTCACTACAGTCTGTAAAAAACTGCAGACCACTTCCCACTTCTCCTGGTTCCAACAATAAATGTACCTCTGCATAATGTCGAAGCGGCTCAAAATGTCCCACTCCCTCTACCGTGTTCGCGATCGTTTCTTTATATACAATATTTCCTGCATCAAATTCCACACGCACACCAAAACGTTCCTCAATCAGACTTTTCAAAACTTCAATCTGCACAGCTCCCATCAACTGCGCATGAATTTCTCCCAATGCCTCATTCCAGACAATATGAAGCAATGGTTCTTCCTCTTCAAGCTGTCGAAGACATCGAAGCATCTGGTGCACATCACACTCCGGCGGAAGAAGAATCTGATAATTCAGTACCGGCTCTAGCACCGGCATATCTGACTCTGCTTCAATTCCAATTCCCTCTCCCGGATATGTCTCAGAAAGACCGGTTACTGCGCAGACTCTCCCCGCTTGTACTTCATTTACTGTTTCATACTTGACGCCAGAATAAATACGGATTTGGTTTACCTTTTCCTTCCCAGAAAGCATCTCCTTCACAGTGAGCTTTCCCCCGGTGATCTTCAAATATGTCAGTCGATTTCCCTGCTCATCCCGCGCAATTTTGTATACTTTTGCACCAAATTCTTCTGGATATGCAGGACATTTCACATATTCTGAAATTCCTTGGATCAGTTCACTCACTCCTGTCAATTTTAAGGCCGAGCCAAAAAAACATGGGAATATTCTTCGCTCATTAATAGCATCCGCAAGATCCAAACTAGTCACCCCACCCGTTTCCAGATAGATTTCTAGCAGGCTTTCATCAGACATTGCCACATTTTCCAGAAACGCTCCATCTGACAGACCATTTTTGAAGTCGGAAACCATACTGAAATTCACACAGCTGTCGCTTAACCGCTTTTGAAGTTCTTCCATCAGTTTATCCGCATCCGTCCCATCCTGATCCATCTTGTTAATAAACAAAAATATAGGCACCTGATACTTTTCCAGCAAATGCCATAATGTCTCCGTATGCCCCTGCACACCATCGGCACCACTGATAACCAGAATCGCGTAATCCAACACTTGCAGCGTTCTTTCCATCTCTGCAGAAAAATCTATATGCCCCGGCGTATCCATAAGAGTCACTGTCATTTTCTCATCAAGCTGCATCATTGCCTGCTTAGAAAAAATCGTAATTCCCCGCTCCCGCTCCAAGTCAAATGTATCCAGAAATGCATCCTGATTGTCCACACGCCCCATCTTACGGATACTTCCACTTAGATAAAGCAGAGCTTCTGATAATGTAGTTTTTCCTGCATCGACATGCGCCAAAAGACCTATATTGATATGTTTTGATATTTGTTCTACTGATTTAAATTGAGACGTATTCCCCATAGAAAATACCCCTTTCTACTCTATAATACTCTTTCTTTACCCACGCCAAAACCATATCTTTGTCTCAGGCAAATATCCTTTGTCCTGCAAGCACTGCTGCCACACCGAGTACAACACTCAATACGATATATGCGAATGCGATGCCTGTATTCCCTAACTTTATTAAATCACCTGTTTCCAATGCATAAGAAGAAAATGTAGTAAATCCTCCACAAATTCCAACTTTAAGAAACAATATCATTTTCGGATTCCATGAGGTATTTCTCACTGCCAATGCTGCAATTATTCCGATTAGAAAACATCCGATAATATTAATAAAAAAAGTTTTTATCGGAAATACAATTCCTTCTTTGATTGGAATTAATCCGATTAAATATCTTAAAGCTGCACCGACAAATCCTCCCATTCCAACAACAATGCATTCTATCATTCTTCATCCCTCTCTTCTTAAATGTACTTACTATTAAGAAAATACTCTTTGGATCCATTCAGTTCTTCTGGTAGTACATTTCCAAATCCCGATCAATCTTCTACATATGGTATCATAGTAAATTGCATCGGACAAGTATAAAAACAGGCGATTATAAATTTACCAGTATATACATTTAAGCAAATCAAGGCCGCACCTGACACATAAAAACTGATGCTGGAGGAATCCCCGGCACCAGTTTTATCTACCTCTATATCTATGTATTTTTCAACTTTTTATTGATGTAAAATCTGATAGCGATAATCAATAGTTATATGACTTCCTACTCTTCCGGAAGCTGAAACTGTCCGACCAGATTCTTTAACAACTGAGCCTGAGACGAAAGTTCTTCACTAGCAGCAGCAGACTCTTCACTGGTAGCAGAATTCGTCTGAACCACGGAAGAAATCTGATCCAATGCTTCTGTAACCTGAGAAATCGCAGTCACTGCACTCTCCACCATTTCTGCAACTTTCACCATATCTCCCACAGCAAAACCTGCCAGTTCTGTTGTCTTTTGTAATGCCTCAGTTACATCACTCACAATTGCGCTGCCGTTCTCTACAGATGTGACAGAACTTTCAATCAGTTCCTTTGTAGCCTTTGCAGCCTGATCAGATTTAGATGCCAGATTTCGGACTTCATCGGCTACCACGGCAAATCCTTTGCCTGCCTCTCCTGCTCGCGCAGACTCCACAGCAGCATTCAGTGCCAGAATATTTGTCTGGAATGCAATATCTTCTATCGTGGTAATAATCTTACCTATCTTTTGAGAAGATTCTCTGATTTCTTTCATCGCTACAGTCATTTGACCCATCATTTCATTGCTGCGAACAACCTCTCTACCAGCTTCTTCCGCATGGTCTTTCGATGTTTTTGATACTACAGCCGTCTCTTGGGAGTTGTCAGAAATTTCATGAATGGTAGCTGCTAATTCCTGTATGGAACTAGCCTGCTCTGTCGCCCCCTGTGCCAGAGACTGCGCACCATCAGATACCTGAGATGCTCCAGAAGAAATCTGATCAGCACTTGTATGAATCTGTAAAAGTGCATCACTCAATTTCTGTTTAATCTGACGCATGGATACCAGCAGTGGCTTGAAATTTCCAATATATAAATCAGGTACCTGGGAGTCGACTACAAAATTGCCGCTTCCCATCTTTTCAAGAAGATAGTCTATGTCTTTCAAAATGGTGCTCAATGCATTGACAATAATCTGAGTAGATGAAACAAGATCTCCTACTTCATCATTGCGTTGGAATTCAGGAAC
>JAHHTO010000031.1 GCA_020024595.1 Schaedlerella sp. | reverse complement strand
CTTCCTCCTCCAAACAAGCAGACGTTCGCAGGGCCGATACGATAAGGTGTACGAAGCGAAATACAGACTTTCATCACTCCTTCCACCTTGTCAAGTGGAAAATCAAATTTTAGTCCAATGCATCCTGTAGGATTATCAGGATTCTCAACAGTTTTAATTTCTACATTCTCTCCCCAATCAACTGTTTGAGTCTCCCCATTGATCAAAACTGTAATATCGATAATATCGTTTTGTGTAATAGTATCGCAGATACCTAATAAAAAATGACTTAAATCTGCATATTCTGTAGTATTTTCTCCTACTCCAATAATATCATAACAGAATTTCTGATATTCCCCCTCTGAAGGATAAAGAATGGAATCATTCATGTTTAAAGAGAAAATAAACGGTAAGATCGGATTACCAGGAAAGGCCGAATAGTCAACTTGGTAGCTACATGTTGAATTTGTTATCATATTAAGTTCCTTTTTTAATCATTTCTCTATATAATATGTTGAAATCCACGTCCTGTGAAAGGACTTTATTTATTCACGTTACTCCTCTCAAAACAAAAAAACAGTGCTTCTTAAGGTCATACCTCAAAAGCACTGTTTACTGCGGAAGATGGGACTTGAACCCACACGATCGCATTGATCACAAGATCCTTAGTCTTGCTCGTCTGCCAGTTCCGACACTTCCGCAAATGTGTTATGTATTTTCACACGCCACAATTGGTATAATACTATTTCTCTTTTTAAAAGTCAAGACTTTTTTTAACTTTTTTCGGTAGATTTTAAAATTTTAAAATCTACCAGCTTTTTCAACTTTAAGCATAATACAAAAATACTGCCGCACCCACGATTCTCCATCATGGGATGCGGCATACATTCATATTCTGTCTAATACAAAAGATACCTATACCAGATAATTGATCATCATGCCAACTGCATAATAATTATTCATAGCATAAGCGCCTCCTCTGGAGTACAGATTAAATGCATGATATGGACTACTCATTGCTTCTGCCTGCGCCGATTCAATATCATGATCAATCAATGTACTAGAATTTACATTCATACCAGCTGTTGCCTTACCGAACGCTTTATTGGCAATTCCGCTTGCGCCTGAAATTAAATCCTTTGTCAAAGAAGGTTCTTCCTTCAAGCTCTTTTTCAGAACTTTTTCATCAAATTTCAAAGTAGCATCCTTATTCACTGTAATTCCTAGCTTTTCCAACGATTTCTCTGGGCCAAGTCCAGCAGCAAGGTTGCGGAGCTGTTTATCTACACCGGCACCTCTGTCATAATTATCATTCAATAATTTCAGCGATGCATTATAAGCATCCACCAAGTCACTGACTGCAGAAGACACCTTGTCTGCATCTACGTCTGCACGTATGGTAGATTCTCCCACACCTTTCAGCGTTACACCGATTCGAGCAAAATCAACAGACACCTCATTACTATGAGATTCATACTTGGAAGTACGTCCATTCATTGTTACAGAGTAAACAGCATTTGCCGCCTCTGTCTGCACTTTATCCAGCCCTCCTGCTGCTCCAAGATTGCCATTCACTTGAAAGCCATTGGAAACTCCAGTACGTGTTCCCTTTAATTCCAGCGATGCAACACCATCCTTTTGTACAACAGTTGCCCGAACGTCTGCTGAATTCTCATTGATCTGACTTGCTGCTTCCTGTAACATCTGGAAATTCGTCTTTGTTGAGCCATCTTCTCTGACTGCACTGATATTTACATCTACAGAATTTGCTGCATTTCCTACTGTGAAGTTCATATCACTAACAGCAACATCTGAAGCATTTACGCCTGTACTTGTATTTACCTGCGCCTTTGCGAGCTGGCTGACATTAAGTGTCATTTCTTTGACGTCTTTCAAATTAAATTTTTCTTTTGCAGTTGCTACATTTTCGTTGGAACTGGTCACTTGCAGATCTTTCATTGCTCCAGCGCGATTCACGCTCCGTAATGTATTTGCCGTACTCATCAAATCAGACATAGCAGAATTGTATTTCTTCATAAAATGAATACTGTCTTTCAGAGAACCACTTACCGGAGAAACCGGTGATATCGCAGACTGTGCAAATCTCGGATTCTTTGCCAGTGCCTGGGTCAGACGGATATTATTAATTGAGGATTGATAATCATAATATCCCGTACCGTAAGAATGAATTCCATTAATTGCCATATTATTTCCTCCTTTCCCGAGTAATATTTCTATATCCTCTTATAGTCTTTCGACCATTTCGACAGGAATAATAATATTCTTTACAAACAAGAGGATCTTTTATATTTAATATATCGGCTAGAGACGTAAAATATAAAGGGATAAAAAGAATTCAATGATTCTAATGCAAAAAACTTATGTTTTTTAAAAAACATACGATATTTTATGTAAAGAATTATTTACAGTATGATTAACACATAGTAAATAACGAAGAAAGGATTAGATGCTTATGGATATTGCAGCGATCAGCATGAATTTAGCAAGTACCAGATTGCAATTGGATGTCAGCACTTCTGTGGCAAAAAAAGCCATGGAATCCGCTGAGGTGAATGCACAAGTACTTACAGAAATGCTCGAACCCGTAGAACAGATGATGTCAGGTGAACATATCATTGACACATACGCTTAAAAACTATGGAAGAGCAAATAAAGAAGCGGCATATTTATGATGAAATTTCTCATAAATATGCCGCTTCTTTATTATTTACTGTTCCTTATGCAAGTTTAGCTTTTGCAACTTCTACCAATGTTGCAAATCCCTCTTTATCGCTTACTGCAAGTTCTGCGAGCATCTTTCTGTTCATATCAACTCCTGCCAGCTTCAGTCCATGCATAAATGTGCTATAGGACATCCCGTTCATTCTTGCAGCTGCATTGATACGTGCGATCCAGAGTTGTCTCATCTGACGTTTGCGCTGTTTTCTTCCTGCATATGCAGATGTCAAAGCACGCATTACAGACTGTTTCGCTACTCTATACTGTTTAGAGCGTGCTCCTCTGTATCCTTTTGCCAATTTCAGTGTTCTATTGTGTCTTTTTCTTGCGTTCATTCCGCCTTTAATTCTTGCCATTTCAAGTTCCTCCTTCTCTTAACCGATTCTTACAGATATGGTAATACCTTTTTCATGTTCCTTACATTTGTTGCATCTGCAATTGTAGACTTTCTGAGATTTCTTTTTCTCTTTGTAGTCTTCTTTGTTAAGATGTGGCTCTTATAAGCTTTATTTCTTTTCAGCTTTCCTGTACCTGTTACTTTGAAGCGTTTTGCTGCCGCTCTATTTGTTTTGATTTTTGGCATAATAATTTCCTCCTTTAATCTGCTTGTGTGCCTTGCGGATCTCATCCGCAAATATTTTTAACGTTTTACAGTTAAAGCCATACTCATATTCCGACCTTCTAGCTTCGCCGGTTTTTCTACAGACGCTACATCCTCCAACTGTTTTGCAAAATCATCCAGGATATGCTTACTTTGCTGAACATGTGCCATCTCTCTTCCACGGAAACGCAGTGTGACTTTGACTTTATTTCCCTTTGCAATGAACTTCTTTGCATTGTTCATCTTTGTGTTCAAGTCGTTGGTATCGATATTTGGTGATAAACGTACTTCTTTTATTTCAACAGTCTTCTGCTTTTTCTTTGCCTCTTTTTCTTTTCTTGTCAGTTCATACTTATACTTGCCATAATCAATAATCTTACAAACCGGCGGTTTCGCTGTCGGCGCAATTTTTACCAAGTCAAGTTCCGCTTCCTGAGCCATCTTATAGGCATCCCGTGCTGACATAATTCCCAACTGTTCCCCACTCTCGCTGATCAGACGTACTTCTCTGTCTCTAATCTGCTCGTTAATCATTAAATCGCTAATTGTCGTATACCTCCGTCATCATGAATTTCCTTTAGGTTGATGTAACAACTTGGAAAAGAACCTTTTCCCTTTTCTTCGCTAAAGCAAAAAAAACGAGTGATATGCATCCACTCGATAATCTATTCGCACAATTACATCCAGCAATTGTTATCTGCGATTTCAATATCAACCGAAGTCATCCAATTATGCTACGGTGAGAGTGGATACTCTGCTTTCTTTTTGCTTCATACAGTAGTTAATTTAACATAGTTTCTATATAGTGTCAATATGATTTTTAAAATCTGCCAAACTTTTTAAACTAATGGACTTTTATATTTTTTAATTCATCTCCCATCAAACCCATTTTCTATTTCTCCCCTAATTCTCTAGTCCAAACCATATTATTTGTATATTTTGACGATGTCTTTTATCGAAAATAAGGCATTTTGGAGAAATTGCCTAAATTTTGAACACTTTTACATTTTGTTGATAGTCATAATTACCTATTTTTATTATTCTATAATTATTAACGGAGCAAAACACAAGATTACTTGAACAGGCTTGCTTTTATGGCACGATCCAGAACCTGAGTTGACACGTCTGCATCTTTTCTCATGCCGCCTGCAACCCAGTCACATATCATATCAATGGTTCCATGGCTGAAGAACCTTGCCACTATTTCCTGGGCTTCGCCAATGATTCCCAGCCTGTCATAGTCCTCTTGAAAAGATCGCATCAATGCATCCTTATAGTAATCTACAAGAATCTGATACAAGGAACACCGTCCCCTGTCAGTAAGTGCATTGGTATAGAACTTTTTCTCCGATTTCATATGTCTGCAAAGGCGAATGACACTGTCCGCCCAGTAATCCTTTGCCATATATTTTTCTATGACAGGTTCAATTTCATTATGAAAGATCCATTCGATCACAGCATACTTGTCTGCAAAATGATAATAAAATGTATTTCGGTTAATCCCACAAATACGCGAGATTTCTATAACCGAAACTTTTTCATATGATTTTGCGCTGACCAGTTCTTTTGTACCTGATACGATTGCCTGTTTTGTAGAATCTGCTGCAGACATTATGTAACTCCTTTTTGCTTCGTTTTTATCATTATACCAAAGGGTTTGATAGATGTATAGTGTAATCATTATTTTAGGAGGGTTTTTAAAATGACAAAAGATAGCCCCGCAAAAAGCGGACGAGCAGATATTTTAATCAAATGGATCATGTTTACAGCCGCAATTACAGGTATGGCTCTTTTCAGTAGTTTTTATCCACTTCAGGGAAATATTCCGATGATCGTTATCCCATCCATTTTGGTTTTGCTTTTTGCCAAGCCAGTGTTCTTTGAGAAGCTAAAACTTACAACACTTTTAACTATGCGTATCATCATTATTTTTGCAGCGCTCAAACTGTTTAACCCACAAGTTTACGTTGATGTGATCATGCTAATGCTCATCGTCAATATCCTAGAAGCTACATTTACAGATCTTTTGCGTTACAAAAAATATTTCAATGCGCTCTCTGGATTTGCAGTTGCGATCGGCGTAATTGCACTGCATGGTGCATGGCAGTTTGATGCTCCATTTGGTGATTATTATCTTGCAAAAGGTGTCATCCCAATGGTTACGATCTTCTATGTAATCGCATACACGATCTGGAACTGGATTTTTGTCACCAATGAATTCAGTGACTCTGTGGCTCTTATGCATGTAGGATTTCTATTTGCACCGATTTTGGGTTCTATCTGTACACTTGGTCTTGGTGTCTATGGCGGAATCGGAATGTGGCTCTTACTTCGTGCAAATTCCCTTGCGATCGGCGGTTGGATGCAGATTGGAGCAAAAGACTGGTTTGAACGTGAATTTAAAAGTGAACGTTTCAGTACATTTGTAAACTGGACAAAAAAGAAAAATGTGCAGATTATTGCCATGCTCATCAATATAGGATTGATTTTGGCAGCTCTCGCTATTACTTTTGCAAATGGTGGAATCCATTTTGAGTTTGCACCATTCTTTCTTTAATCAAAATCATTGTTAGGAGGCTTTATTTATGGAGAATTATGATGTAATCGTAATTGGCGCAGGAAACGGCGGTCTCGCAGCAGCTGCCACCCTAGCCGAAAAAGGAAAAAAGGTTATTCTTTTTGAAAAGCACAACATCCCTGGTGGCTGTGGAACAAGTTTTCGTCGTGGCCGTTTTGAATTTGAGGTCGCTTTGCACCAGCTGAGCCATATGGGGACACCTGAAAAACCAGGTCCACTCAGAAAACAGTTCAAACGATATGGGATTGAAGATGAGATCGACTGGATCCAAATTGAAGAACTGTATCGTGTAAATTTCCCGGACGGAACAGGTCTTAGCATTCCGGTAGGGAGAGAGAAATGTACTGAATTTCTATGCAAAGAATTTCCAGAGCACAGTGAAAATATCAAACGTTATTTTAAAACCGTGTATGATTTCTGTCAGCAGGCAAATGAGTTTTCTGCAAAAAGTGAAGAAAACACAGGGGAGCCTAATTCATTTAAGAAATTCATCATGAAAAAAGGATTTCCCAAAATGTACCCGACACTTGCAGAATATGGGCTGAAAAGTTCTCAGGAAGTTTTAGACGAATTTTTCCCGGGATGTCCAAAACTTCAGCTCGCTTTAAGTGTTTACTGGTGTTTCATGGGAATGCGTCCAGATCGTTTTCCATGGTCAATTCTTGCAAAATGTACGTTTATTTACATGGAGGACAAACCATACTACCTTCGCGGAACATCCATGGTGATGAATCAGGCAATCATGGAGGCTGCAAAACGTATGGGCGGTATCGTACAGCTTAACTGTGGTGTAAAAAAAATTCTTGTTAAAAACAACACAGCGATAGGAGTTATTGATGAAAAAGGCAGAGAATTCCACTGCAAAAAGATTATCTCAAATATTTCTCCGCTTGCCACTTATGGAAGTCTTATGGATCCTTGTGATATACCTGACTCAGCAAGAGAATATTTAAAACCATACACAGTAGGTATCTCAGCACTTACTTGCTTTATAGGACTTGACTGTACTCCTGAGGAGATTGGATTTACAACATCCTTTACCTTAAATTATGAAAGCCTTGATGCAAATAAAGATTTCATGGATGCTTATAAACTACTTCCGGAAAACGACCCGTTAATTGCCACATGTTATACGGTAGACGACAGAGAAGTCTCCCCAGAAGGGACTTCTGTGATCACAGCCGGAACATTAAAATATGCAGAAGAATGGGAAAAACTTTCTCCTGAGAAGTATTATGAAATGAAATATGAAGCAGGAAGACGTATCGTCGCCCGCTTGGAAAAAATGTACCCCGGATTTACTTCTCATATTGAAGAAATGGAAATTGCCACTCCACTTACACACATGCGTTACTTAGGACATCCAGGTGGTGCCATCTATGGATATGAGCAGGATTTAAGACAGTCTGTTTTCTTCTTCCCTACAGAAAGTAAACTTGAGGGGTTAGAATTTGCCAGTGGCTGGGTAAATGCCTGTGGATTCGGACCAAATTACACATATGCAGACAAAGTAGCAATTCGTGTTGCGAAGGAGGTTTAAAATGGCAAAGACAATCAAAGAGACACTTCTTGGTACCTTAGTACACGGAGAAGAAATTTTACAGGAAATCAATGTACTTCGCACTGTTTCTGAAGATAAAATCCCTCATGAAGATCCTGCAACTGTAAGACTGAAAGGTCTTCACCCAAAGGAACTTCATCTTGTGGTAAGTACGGTTTATGACACAGGAAAAAACGCTAAAATTTTCCGTCTTTCTTCCAAAAATGGATATCTTCCTCCATTTGAAGCAGGACAATATTTAAATATTTTCACAGAAATTGACGGCGTACGTACAAGTCGTCCCTATAGCATCAGTTCTTCACCAAAACAAAGAGCTTACTATGAGATTACCGTCGCCCGCACTGCCAATGGTTTTGTTTCCGATTATATGCTAGATCATGTAAAGGTCGGTGATGAATTTACAGCTTCAAGACCTGCCGGAGTTTTCCACTATCACCCTGTATTCCACAGTAAAAAAATGCTGATGCTTGGGGGCGGAAGTGGTATCACACCATTTATGAGTATGATACGTGAAGTATTAGAAGCCGGACTTGACCGCGAAATGATTCTTCTTTACGGATGTCGAAACGCAGAAGCTGCGCTTTTCCACGATCAGCTAACTGCAATGAATGAAACATTTCCAAACTTTAAATACTACCTTATTGTATCTGACGAAGATGCAATCTGGGATGGAGAGCATGGTTTTATTACAGCAGAACTGATCAAAAAACTTTGCCCTGATTACATAGAGCGTACAGCTTATATCTGTGGTCCTGAGATTATGAACCAGTTTTGTGTTGACCAGTTACACGAACTCGGATTTGCACAGAAAAACATTCGTCGAGAAATGTTTGGGGCTGCAAAAGATATTACCAGAGAAGCCGGGTGGCCTACTGTTCTTACTGGTTCTGAAGTATTTAAAATTACTGTCAATAACGAAGAAGTAATTGAAGGCCATGCAAACGAACCGATTCTAACAGCTTTAGAACGTGCAGGCATTCGGATAAATGTTTGCTGTCGAAGCGGAGAATGTAGTCTTTGTCGCGTGCAACTTGTATCAGGAAACGTATTTTTATCAAAGGGCATGATGCTTCGAAAAGCAGATGAAAAATATGGATACATACACTCCTGCAAATCTTACCCAATTTCAGACATATCTATTTTACTATAGCAAAGTGAGCAGTTTACTAAAGGAGAGATTTTATGGGATTCTTTTTTTCAGGTTATAATTTTACAACTATTTTAGGGTTTATTATTTTAGTCGCTGTTCTTGTATTACTAAATGAGGTCAGCCGTAAGAGCAAAATTCTTTCTATCATTATGTATATTCTGATACCTGCTGTGATGTTCACGCTGATTGCTTTGGGTATTGTCGGAAGTCCTTCTTCCAAGACATGGTTCGGAACAGTAAAAGCTGTTTCCGCACTCCTTGGTGTATTAGGATTTATGCTGATTCGTTATACCAAAGTAGAACACACAAAATTTGCTGCTTATTTTCCGGTTGCAATCCTTGGTATCAATATTCTGGAAGCAGTTTATCGTGATGTGGAAGTTTTCATGAACTACAAAGCGCTTACTGTAGATGAAGCTGGTCTTACACTTCTTGGCGGATACTGGAATCTTTTCAATGCCGCAGCTGGTGTACTACTACTTCTTACAATGACTGGATGGGTTGGCATCCGTGTTGCAAAAACGCCTTCCAAAGATATGGTATGGCCGGATCAAGTATGGTTCTGGATTGTCGCATATGATATATGGAATGCAGCTTACTGCTACAACTGTATTTCAACTCGTGCTATGTACTCGGGAATCGCACTTCTTGTATCTTGTACTGTTGCAGAAGCGTTCTTAAAACGTGGCGTGTGGCTTCAGCACAGGGCACAAACACTTGCCATTTTTGCATTGTTCTCTCTGGTAGTTGATTATGCTTCTCTTCCGGCGTTTTCTATTACTGCAACTTACAATCCTGCCGCATGGGGTACATTGAGTATCGCTGCATTTGTTGTGAATCTTGCTGTATTTATCTACATGATCTTACAGATAAAAAAGACGAAGAAAAATCCATATACAAAAGAGCTGTATACAAATCTTACTTCATACAAGAAAAACATGAAAGCCAATAATTTAATCTAATAATAAAAACCTGGTCTTAAATTCATTGATCGAACGAAAAGGCCAGGTTTTTTATTCTGTATTCAAACAGTTCTAACACTCATGTTATAACATTCGTATACTGCAGTATCATTTTCTTTTCTATTTTCTACTATCTACCAAAATATTGTTGAATCTTATGGACAATCAAAAATAATGCTATATTTATAAATAATAATATGATATAATGTTGCGCAAACGTATAACTCAAAATTTATTGCACACCACAACAACATAAGAAAGGATTTGTCTTTATGAACAAAATGCATCAAACACAGACAAATGACAAATTCAAAAATAAGTGGGGATTTATCATTGCCTGCATCGGAAGTTCTGTCGGCATGGCAAATATCTGGTTGTTTCCTTACCGCATCGGAGAGTTCGGCGGCTCCGCATTTTTGATTCCTTACATTCTGTTTGTGATACTGATTGGCTTCACCGGAGTAATCGGAGAGATGGCATTCGGACGCGCCATGCAAAGCGGTCCTCTTGGAGCATTTACCAAAGCATTTGAGCAGCGGAAGCAAAAAAGACTTGGAGAATTGATTGGTCTGATCCCAGTGATTGGCTCTCTTGGAATCGCGATCGGCTATAGTGTAGTTGTCGGTTGGATTATCCGGTATCTGTGGATTTCTGTGACAGGAGACATTATCACTGTTTCAGATTCCGGCGCTCAGTTTGGAGCACTGGCACAGAATTTTGGAAGCATTCCATGGCATCTCATCGGACTGATACTTGTACTACTCTGCATGTCTCTCGGAATTTCCGCCGGGATTGAAAAAATCAACAAGGTCCTTATGCCCACATTTTTCGTACTGTTTCTCTTTCTTGCGATTCAAGTCGCAACACTGCCCGGTGCCTCGAAAGGATATCACTATCTTTTCCGTCCTGACTGGAGTGCCATGCAACATCCCAAAACTTGGGTCTACGCCATGGGACAGGCCTTTTTCTCTCTTTCTTTGGCAGGAAGCGGAACTGTTGTCTATGGAAGTTATTTAAAAAAAGATGTAAATATCATGCATAGTGCTGGCATTGTTTCCCTTTTTGATACACTTGCCGCTATACTTGCAGGAATTGTCATCATCCCTGCGGTCTTCGCCTATCAAATGGAACCAAATTCTGGTCCCGGACTGTTATTCATTACCATTCCGAATGTAATTCAGAGCCTTCCATTTGGAAGGATTTTTGCAATTATCTTCTTCCTCGCCGTACTTTTCGCAGGTGTCACTTCTCTGATGAATTTGCTGGAAAGTCCGGTAGAAGCGCTTCAGACACGATTTGGGGTTTCCCGAAGCCTGTCACTGGCAATTGTTGGAAGCATCACTGCTGGAATCGGAATTTTTGTAGAGGGTGATCTACTTAGTCCATGGATGGACACCATCTCCATCTATATCATCCCCCTGGGGGCTTTACTTGCCGGAATTACCATGTTCTGGGTTTGTAAAAAAGGATTTGCCCGAAATGCCATTCAAGAAGGATGCAGAAAGCCAATCGGGAAATGGCTCGAACCAATGACAAAATATATATTCTGCGGAGTGGCAGTTCTTGTTTATATTTTAGGGATCTTCTTCGGCGGAATTGGATAATACTATTTTAAAAATATGAAAATGGAGGATTTTACATATGACAAATAATAGAAGTAACTTTACAAGCAAAATCGGCTTTATTCTGGCAGCAGCAGGTTCTGCTGTCGGTCTAGGAAATATCTGGCGTTTTCCTTATCTTGTAGCACAATACGGCGGTGGAACCTTCCTACTCTGCTACTTGATTCTTGCAGTCACCTTCGGATTTACTTTGATGGTTGCGGAAATTGCTCTCGGTCGTAAAACAAGACTTAGTGCCATTGGAGCCTTTCCTGCATTAAACAAAAAATTTGGATTCATCGGTGTTCTTGCATCCCTTGTTCCAATTCTTATTCTGCCATACTACTCTGTTATCGGCGGATGGGTGATCAAATACTTTACTGTATTCTTATCTGGAAACGCTTCTGCTGCTGCAGAAGACAGTTACTTTCCAAGCTTTATTTCCAGCACAGCAGAACCAATTTTCTGGTTTGCTTTATTTGTTATCATTACCGCTGTTGTCGTGATTCTCGGTGTAGAAAAGGGGATTGAAATAGTCAGCAAATTTGTGATGCCGGTTCTTGTTGTACTGACAATCGGTATTTCGATCTATGTTTTAACAATTGATGGTGCCTGGGATGGTGTAAAATACTATATCATGCCACATATGGCAGATTTCTCTTTAAAAACTCTGTTGGCAGCCATGGGACAGCTCTTCTACTCCATGTCGCTGGCAATGGGAATTATGATCACATATGGTTCTTACATGAAAAGAACTACTAACCTGGAACACTCTGTCCGCCAAATTGAAATTTTTGACACTGCAATCGCTTTCTTTGCAGGTCTCATGATTGTTCCTGCTGTATTTGCATTTTCTGGTGGTGATACCTCTAAATTGAATGCAGGTCCGGGACTGATGTTTATCACATTACCAAAAGTATTTGATAGTATGCCTTTTGGCGGATTACTTGGAACTGTATTTTTTATCCTGGTATTTGTAGCAGCTGTGACATCTTCTATTTCATTGATGGAAACCATTGTTTCCATCTTGATGGATCGTTTTCACTGGTCCAGAAAAACAACCAGTATCCTTGTATTTCTATATGTTCTGCTGATGGGTATCCCCTCTTCTCTCGGATTTGGAGTCTGGGATTTCATCAAGCCACTGGGAATGTCCATCCTAGATGCATATGACTTCATCAGTAACAGCATCTTGATGCCGATTGTCGCTCTGCTGACCTGCTTTTTCGTCGGATTTATCATCAAACCGAAGACGATTATCGAAGAGGCAGAAGCAGAAGGGAGTACCTTTAAAGCCAAAGCGCTTTTCACCGTTTTCGTCAAATGGATTGCACCGATTATCCTTGTAGCTATTCTAATCAGTTCTGTACTGAATGCTATGGGATTATATGTATTATAATCGAATCTAGATATTGATTCAAAAATGGAGTCAGATCAGGCAAGTGATTTTAATATATCACTTGTTTGATCTGACTCCATTTTCTTTTATCAATCGATATATTCTATCTTTGATTTCCCATTACGAATACTGCTACAACCCCTGGACCTGTATGACTTCCGATTACAGTTCCAATGTTATTAATTAACACTTCTTGGATCCCAAGCTTCTCCCGAACCCGTTTTGCTACATACTCTGCATCCTCAATACAGTCACCATGTGTAATCATCGCAATTTCATTTTCCCATTCTGAAATCTGCTCTGCAGCCATATCCACAATCTTGTTCAATGCTTTCTTACGTCCACGTTCTTTTCCAACCACCTGCAGGCATCCGTTGTTATCCATATGAATAATCGGTTTAATCTGAACCACAGTTCCAACCACTGCTGCTGCTTTGGAAATTCGACCACCACGATGCAGATGATTTAGATCATCTACCGTTACATTATGACAGATATGAAGTTTATTCTCTTCTATCCACTGCGCTACTTCATCAATGTTCTTTCCAGATTCTTTCTGTTTCAGTGCATAGTACAACAACAGACCTTCTCCAAGACATGCGCACAAAGAATCAATAATATAAATCGTTGCATCCGGATATTCTTCTTTCAGTTCTTCGGCTGCAATTCTCATACTGTTGTATGTTCCACTCAATCCGGAAGAAAATCCAATGTGGAGAATATCTTTTCCCTCTTTCAGAAATGGTTCCAGATACTCCCTTGCTTCCTCTGGATTGATCTGAGAAGTAGTTGCCATCTTTCCATCCCGGAGCTTTGCAAAAAAAACCTTTGCATCCAACCCTTCCATATCTGTATAAGTTTCTCCATCAATTGTATATTTTAGCGGAATCACTGGTACATTTCTTTCTTGCAGCCATTCTTTTGGCAAATCTACTGTACTGTTTACTGTGATGATGAAATCTCTCATTCTCCTGTCCTCCACATTCTTCTGTGAAATTTATTTTTACTGCTTTATCATATCACTTTTTTTCTCATTACGCAAAATCTTTCTTGCTGTCACAATAAACAATATGACAGAAACCGTTACGGATGTAACATCTGCCACCGGCTCTGCCCGGTAGATTCCGACAACTCCCATGAATTTAGGAAAAATAATCGCAAGTGGAATCAAAAGAATCACTTTTCTAAGCAACGCAATGATAAGTGAAATCTTTGCCTGTCCCAGCGCCAGAAATGTAGTCTGACACCCCATCTGAATTCCAAATATCGTAATACCTAGAAAATAAATCGGCATATACCGACAAGTCAAGGCAATCAGTTCTTCATCATTACTAAACAGCGGAACATAAAATTCTGGTCTCATCACTGCCAGACCGGCAAAAATCAAAGTTACTGTCAGGCAGACTGCCACCATACGGATAAATGCTCCTTTCACACGTTTCATATTACCCGCCCCGTAATTATAACTCATAATCGGCTGAACTCCCTGGGAAATCCCCTGTGTCGGAATTGTAATCAGCTGCATGACACTGGTCATGATCGACATTGTTCCCACATACAGATCTCCACCATATTTCTGCAGCCCCGTGTTCAGAGTGATCATTACCAGGCTTTCTGTACTCTGCATAATAAACGGAGAAATTCCCAGTGATGCGATATTTTTGATGATACTTTTATTAAAACAAATATATTCTCTGCGAATACGGATAATACTTTTTTCCGAAGTCAGAAAACGCACAACCCAAATAGCGCTAAGAGCCTGAGAAATAATCGTTGCAAGTGCGGCACCTCGAACTCCCATCTTAAACCCGAAAATAAATACCGGGTCAAGAATGATATTGATAATCGCTCCAATCAGAACAGAAAACATTGCAATCTTTGCATTTCCCTGCCCGCTTATGTAAGTATTCAGACCTAGCGCAAATTGTACAAAAACTGTTCCCATCAGATAAATCGTAATGTACTGTTGCGCATATACGATCGTATTTTCACTGGCACCAAATGCATACAATATCGGGCTTTTGAATATTGAAAATAATATTGTCAGAACAATGGAGAAGAACAGAAGCATCGCAACAGAAGCTCCCAGAATCTCCTCTGCTTTTTTATACTCCTTTTTTCCAAGCTGAATAGATGCCAGCGGTGCTCCTCCCATTCCGGCAAATGCACTAAATGCAGAAATAATCATAAGTATCGGGAATGTTACTCCGACCCCTGTCAGCGCCAGTTGTCCGTATCCTTCAATATGACCGATATAGATCCGGTCCACAATATTATAAAGCACATTAATTATCTGGGCAGCAACCGTCGGAAGTGTCATGCTTAACATCAATTTTCCCAAAGGAGCTGTACCAAGTCTTTCGTCGTTTTTCACCATTCTCCCATTTTCCTTTCCTTTATCCGAAAAAGCAGCAGCTGATTCTCCTTTTTAAGAAAATCGCTGCTTACTCTCAACTGTTTCAAGCAGATCATCTTAACATTTCAGTCTAATTCTGCTCTATTTCTATAAGTATATCACAAATTTTTTTAAAAAAAGTCTTTTCAAAAAATTTTCACAATTCTAATTTAACTTCACATTCAAGTAATTCCTTCCTGACAATGTTTTATTAAATGCCAAAAAGCATATGACCAATACACATCCTGCCGCAAATCCGATACCATTGAAACATGCTGTCAGGATTAAAAGCAGCAGACGCATAAATTTCAATGCATACCCCAATTCAAAATTCGGCTGTGTATAATTCGCCACTGCAACAAATGCCATTCCTAACATAATCTCAGAATTAAACCATCCGGAAGATACCGAAAATTCTCCCAGCACAAGTCCTGCAATCACACTAAGCGGAGTACTGAGCATACTTGGTGTGTTCATCGCAGCCAGTCGAAGTCCGTCAATGGCAAGCTCCAAAATGAGAAATTGATAAATCAGTGGCACATAAACTGGTTCCTGTATAATCGCAAACCGGAACATATCTGGTATCCAATCCATATTTTGCATAAACAGCAGATAAATCGGAGTCAGAAAGATCGTTCCGATCGTAATCAATGCTCGGGAAACTTTCAGGTATACCCCTGTGATTGTAGGAAAATAATAATCATTCGCTTCTTCTACCATATCCAGAATTGATGTCGGAAGTATCATTGCTGAGGGGGAATTATCTACAAGAATTACTACTTTTCCTTCTAATAAACAGGCTGCTGCTGTATCCGGACGTTCTGTAAATTTAAATTTTGGAAAAGGATTGAACCATTTTCGTTTAAATAATGCCTCCGCAAGACTCTGCTGATTCATCCGCAGATCCTCTACCCGCAGTGCTTCAATCCGTTTCATCAAATTCTCTAGCAATGCTTTATCTACCCGATCTTGCATATAACAAATTGCAATGTCTGTCCTTGAAACCTGACCAGCCTCTACCATCTCCATCACCAGATGTGTATCCCGGATACGACGTCGTATCAATGCCGTATTAAACACAATTGTCTCCACAAACCCATCTCTGGATCCACGCAGCGATTTATCCTTATATGGTTCATCCACGCTTCGGGCAGGATATGTTCGGCAATCAATTGCAATACATACTTCATACCCACTGATAAACAGACACGTCACTCCAGAAAGTAAGTTTCGAAACACTTCATCAAAACTTTGAATTACATCTACCTCTACATACGGAATATGTCGCTTGACAAAAGTTGTCGCATCTTCCGGCATGTCTTCCGCCTGAACTCCAAAAAAAGAATCCATAATCTTTAACATAGCTTCATCCTTGGTAAATCCATCGATAAAAAAAAGGGTTGCTTCTTTTCCACCAATTTCCATATCCCGGCGCACAATGTCAAAACTTTTCTGTACTGGAAGGCTCTGCTCCACATAAGCAATATTTTCTTCAAATGATGGACCAACCTTCTTTTCATTCTTTTTTATCATAAAACCACTATCCTTTCAATCACTCACTTTGATCATGGATAGTGTTCTCTGTTCATTTAGAAATTATTCCTGTATTTACTTTGTCGTACTTCCAAAGCCACCATTCCGAACATCTGTCACGTCATCATCCACAGTAATTCCATACTCTACAAAAATCCCCTGCATAAAACCAGATCCTGCTTTTATCTCGACTGTCTTCGACTCATTGCTGTCGTTGGTAATCTTTGCAAACACATGTCCTTCATTATCAGAATAAAAATAGTCACTGTCAATAATTCCTACTGTATTATTAAGCTGAAGACGGTACTTAAAGCCAAGTCCGCTACGAGGATAACACTTCAACACCCAGTTGTTTTGCATTTCTACACGAACACCTGTCGGAATCTTAATTGTTTCTCCCGGCTTTAATATCACATCGATCGGAACATAAAAATCATATCCGGCCGAACCTGCTGTTGCTCTCCTCGGCAGCCTGATCGCCTCATATATCGCATGAATATCCTCTCCATTTTCTCCAAAAGTATCGATCCAGTCTCTCTGAAACTGTGCTTCAGTCACCTTGTGAAACTTTGCAATTCTCTGCATCCTTATTGTTCTCCTGTTCTTTTTCTTTCCATACTATCTTATTGTAGCATTATTTTCATCAGATAAGAAGAGGGTTTCATGCTTCTTTTCTGTCTTTTGTATTGCTGCTTCAAATCCATTCAACGCCGCAAACGGTGCAAACTGCGCTGCCCGATCCCTCACAGCCATCCGTGGATGATTCCGTGAGGATGGATGAGGCAGGTTGAGAATCGCACCATATCGATTCCTGGTAATATCAAGCTTTATGTCCTCCAATTTGTCCATTCCTTTCGATTGTCATTGCGCCTTCTAGCAAATTCATTCCTTTTAAAATTGCATTCTTTCCGTATCGCTTCTTGATGTTAAGAACCGCCTGCTGAATACTGCGTTCTCTTTCCTCTTCTTTTCTTTCATGTTCCTGTTCCCGGTGTACACTTTCATAATCTGTAAATAAATTCAGTTGCTCATATCTGTCCTCCTCATTCACCGCATGTTCATCTACCACATGATTTGCTGACAGATAGACTCTTCTGATGGTGAAATACGGATTTACAATCTTGTCATACAACTTTAGCACCGCATCCATAATCTGCTTGGTAGAAGAGGTCTTTCTTTCCAAATTGACTGTTCCATGTGCAGGCTTTGGAATTCTACGTCCGTAACTGTCAGTTGTTACCGCCCCTTGATAAACTCTCCCTCCCTCTGGATGGGACAGATTCTCCATATCATATCCGACCGTCAACACAACCTGGTCTGTTACAAGCCGTTTATCCACAAGTTCCAGTACAAGCAGATCTATCATCTCCTGTACGATCAATCGTCCTTTTTCAAAACGATACGGGGACTGTAGTACCTGACCAGATCCAATGCTGTTCGTGTCTGGCTTATACGCTTTAATATCCGCCATGGTACAAGGTTCCCATCCCCATGCATGATCGATCAGCAATTCTGCATTAATACCGAAAAGTTTATACAATAATTCTTCGTTATGATAGTCATCAAGCTCCCCGATTGAGCATTTTGCCACATCTCCCATCGTATAGAGTCCATGCTCCGCCAGCTTTTTTGCATATCCTCTCCCAACTCTCCAGAAATCTGTGATCGGCTGATGACTCCACAACAATTTCCTGTACATTTTCTCATCCAGCTTTGCAATTCTCACCCCATATTGATCTGGAGGAATATGCTTTGCAACAATATCCATTGCCGTCTTACAAAGATAAAGATTCGTTCCGATTCCCGCTGTTGCGGTAATTCCCGTTGCCCGAAACACATCCTGTATGATCCTGCCTGCCAGTTCCCTTGCATTTAACCGATATGTATTCAGATATTGTGTTACATCCATAAAAATCTCATCAATGGAATAAACGTGCATATCTTCCGGTGCAATATATTTTAGATAAACCTCATAAACCTTTGTACTGTATTCCAGATAAAGTCCCATTCTCGGTGCTGCAACAATATAATCCAGTTCCAGATTCGCAGACTTATCCAAATCTGGAACATACCAAGACTTTCCGGCAAACTTTCGTTCTGGTACATGTCGGATTCGCTCTGCATTCACTTCTCTTACCTTCTGTACAACTTCAAACAACCTGGCCCTTCCAGAAATTCCATAAGACTTCAGCGAAGGAGAAACTGCCAGACAAATCGTCTTCTCTGTGCGTGAGACATCTGCAACGACAAGATTCGTTTCCATAGGATCCAGGCCACGTTCCACACATTCCACAGAAGCATAAAACGACTTTAAATCAATTGCAATATATGTGTGATTTTCATGTTCCATTTATCCGTTCTCCCTCTTTCATCGTTCGTCTAAATTTTGCATCGATTTCCCGATTTCAGAACCTTAACACAAACATATGTTTGCTTTTTTATTATAACGGAACATTTGTTCTTTTTCAAGTGGTTTTCTTTTCCTTCTACTCTACTTTTCGATGATTAACAGCACCTTTTCTATTCGTTTATCTTCCATTTCTTCGATTTGAAAACGCATTCCCTCAACAGCTATCATTTCTTTTGAAGAATTTTGAGGAATGTACCCTAATC
>JAHHTO010000030.1 GCA_020024595.1 Schaedlerella sp. | reverse complement strand
ACACAATAACAACGCAGGAGATCAATGCCATCACAATGACAAATTGTGTTGTACCAGATTGCTTTGTACCTTTCAAATTCAGCAGCATAAAAAACAGAATGATGATTCCAGATGCAACTATTTCACCCAGATAAATTTCATCCCCTGCAACTGTGTACAGATATCCAAAATTTAAGAGTCCCGGAAATGCTCTGTTCAGAACGAGCGGAAATGCCATTGCATTGAGCGGAACCAGTGAAAGATAGGCCAAAAACAGGAACCACCCCACGATAAATGCGTGTTTTCGTCCTAAAAATATGAGCACATACGAAAATTCTCCACCTGAGTCGATATCTTGCAACAGCATATATCGATAACTCCGTTCAATGGCTACCATAAACATGGTGCCAATAAACAGTCCAATACTGGTGTTAATGATACCGGAAGCTGGAAGAAACTTTGTTCCCGGAAGCATGAAGGATCCCATTCCAATGATTGCTCCCAAAAGGATTGCAAAAACTTCTGTTGCTTTAAGCTTTTTACATTCATTCATACAGTTGTCTCCTGTAGGCTGGTAAGATGCATAATTGATATTCAATATAAAGGCCAAATCCATCACATGGAAAGATGTGATTTCCTAGCCGACTATATACAATATCACTGAAATTCCTTGCTGGGATCAATTTTGCACATGGTGACTCGAGTTTTTCCGCTTCTCAATCTGGGAATTTCATCCACATATACAATCTCATGGATGCTGTCAGGTCCAAATATTTTCTTTGCCATCTCCTGAATTGTTTCTTCGTATCCCTTATTATCCGTATTCAGCTTCCACGTATAATGATATCTGCTTTCCTGTATGACTTGAATCTGCTTGATATCCCGATGATTTGACAAAAACAGCAGTGGATATGACCAAAACACCATTTTTCCGTCTGTTGTATAGAGCATATCAACAACACGCCCAACAAGACGATTTAAATACACTTTTCCATCATCTAATTCAATTTTCGATGCCAGATCTCCGGTATCATATCGAATCAAAGGAAATGCATAGTTAAATAAATCAGTGATTACTACTCGGCCTACTTCCCCATCCTTGACAGGCGTATCACGATTGATATCCAATATTTCCATGTAATAACTTGACTGATTCACACGGAATCCATAATCGGTTCCATCCTCCTGTGCCCATGTGCCACACTCGTGGCTTCCATATCTTGAGTATACTGTGCATCCGAAATATTTTTCCAGAGTGACTTTTGTTCGCTCTTTCATGATTTCAGCCTCTGTAATCAGAGCAGTCAAATGAATCTTGCACGTTGCTGCTTTTCCTGCATCAATATAATTTGCAATAGCCTCCCACATTGATGCACAAGCAATAATCAACTTTGGGTTGATCTCTTCCAGTTCAGCTAAAATTCTCTCAATAGATGAGTCGTCAAAATAGGAAGAATAAATATTAAAAACATTATCCCTCTGCTGCTTTTCTGCAGAAGATTTGTTTTTGGGTATATTTACAACAATATAAGCAATTCTTTCATGGGATTCGACTCCCGCCATGTGTGCAAACCATTTGATATCAGCTATCATTCTGCAATGCTTTCTGTGATCCCATACAATCTGGAATGGCGTCCCTGTTGAACCGCTCGTATACTCTATTTTGTTATCTTTGCAATCTCTGAATTCATCACTGTATACCTCATCCCAATGATCTTTTAAGATCTGCTTATTAACCACGGGAAAGTCATGAATGGACTGAAAATTCCGATACTTTTTATAAAATTCCGAATGTCTGGTTGCAAATGTCAGCAGATTTATCAGATATCCCTGCCAAAATCCAATCATTTCCGCAGGATCCTCCATGAGCTTGCAAACCTCTTTATACTGAGTGACAATCAGGCCATGGTTGTTTTCCAAATCATCTTCTACAAACGCCTGATACTTCCGCTCTCTTTCTGTCATTTGAAATACTCCCTTTTTAATCTTCCAGACTCATGCCGCTTATTTAGATTTTGTTAGGCAAATTAACATCACTGCACCGTTTTTGCGCGTGTGTGTGTGTGTGTGTGTGTGTGTGTGTGTGCATATGCAAACCTAAATCCAACTTGTACTTTTGAACCAGCTCTTCTGAAACATACTTACAGAGCACATCCTTAATCGGCATCTGCTCAAAGTCTTCCCAAAACTCCTCTGTACACGGCTCTTTTTTCACAGGATGGTACAAGCAAGGCTGGTTTTTATAGGTTTCCTGCAATTCACATTTTCTACAGTTTGCATTTTCCTTGATCTGCTCAAAAATACTGTATGCTTTTGCAGAATTTACAAACAGCATTGATACACCATATGCTGCATCATCCTGATGGGGGGTTTGATCAAGAAAACCTCCCATGGTAAAATCCGTATAGCGTTCCTCTTTGGCAAAGGGGCATGAAAAACAGTTTTCCCGATGTGCTAAGTGGGAATAAAAAATCCCACTGTATCCATTTGAAAGCCATTCTTGTCCACTTTTGGTATAGAGACTTTCCGCATGATTGCCTCGTTTCATAAAATGCTGATTGCGAAATTTGAATCCTGTTATTTCTCCAATTTCTTCAGCACGATCTTTCACATATTTCTCAAAGACTTTTGGCGATGGTACCCCATGGCAAATAAAATCCAAAGAAACAAATTTTTCAAAGCGGCCCCATTTTTTTTCAGCCATGTAGGTATAACATGGTGTTCCACAAAACAGGACCCACTTTCCGGCTTTTAAATCACGATCCACTGTACGGAATATTTCCTCACCAATACTTGCCTGCACATACTTAGACATGCGCATTGTGTCTCGTTCCTGCTTGTTAGACGCTCTGTGATAGCGAACTACTAAGTCCTGATCCAATACAACTCCATAAACAACACCACCCTGATCAATGATCCAATCCGAAATAAGAGTAAACACTCCGCCACTCTGACTTTCTTGAAGCACAGAGTTCTCTTTGTGGCTCACCGCAAATAGTCTGTCGATCTTTTTGCCTTGATTAGTCAAGTGCATCGGGCAAACTCTACCGCACATTCCACAATCTATACACTTTTCCTCATCCAAAACAGGATATTGAAATCCCTGTTCGTTTTTTTTCATTTGAATTGCCCCTACCGGACAATAGGCTTCACAGGCCGCACAGCCGCAGCACAAGGCACATTGGCCATCTTTGAAATACGCTGGGAGACTATGTTCTTTTTTTTCTTCGTGCATGATTTTCGCCTTCGTTATTTTGATTTTCCGTTTCCAAGAACTGTGATAGTTTCTCTTTCGTCACTTCCGCTCTCAAACGCCACAGCTTTTGATATGTGCTGAGTTTATCACAATACTGCTCAGTCTCTGCTAAAATCAACTGATATTTTTGGATAAGTGCCTCTTCTGATATACTTTCCACATCCACTTTATATCGCTCAATACATGTATCTTTGATAAAATAGTCCATCTTTTCTTCATAGACAATCGGCAAAAACGGGATTCCCATCTTTGCAGCGAAGATATTAGAATGATAGCGCATTCCAATCACCATGTCTATGCTGGAAATAACATATTGCTGAAAGTCAGCAGGATACCGCTCGTCTAATATGTATGTTCCCGCATCTATAACATATTGTTTCAATAGGTCTGTATCATTTTGATTGGAAAACAGCTGTGGTATTAAAAGAACACCTACATGATGGGCACGTAAATGGCGGATGAATCCAGACATAGCCTGTGCAATTTGAGAATCCAAATTCGATTTAGATTTGAATTTTACATTCCAGCTTAAGTCTGTAATAGTGATTCCCACAACAGACTGATGTTGATTTAAAAAGGATTGCAGCGACAGATCCTGCTCTAGCAGCTTTTTCTGCTCTGCTTTGTCAATATCTGCACAAAACGCCGAATCCACAGTAACTTGGACGCCCCGTTCAGCCTTGATGGCAGCCAAATTGTCATACGAATTCTTTTCACGAAGGAGGAAGCAATCTGCCCCTTGAAACGCTGATTTTCTAATGTGGTTTCTCATGCGATACTGCGTGTCAAATGGTCCCATAGATGGTGCAACAACCATCATTGGTTTTTTATAGAACTTAGCACAGAAAAACGGAGCTAAATATTCCAGTTGTTTTCTCCACCAGAAGCGATCGCATATTACTGATCCTCCCGGCGCGTACAGAATGTAATCCGCAGAATTCATGATTTCAAAAAAGCGTTTCATCTGTGGATTTCTCCCGCATTTTCCTCGTGTAAGCAGCTGCACAATATAGTCGAAGTAATGCGGCAAGAACTTATTCGACTCCCACTCAACTCCCAGATTCTTCATGATATCATCACGAATCTCTTGCGCATCTTTCACCAGCAAAAGAACCTGTGCATCTTTTTTCACTTGCTTCACTTGCTTAACAATCGCAGCTAATGCAGCCTCATCTCCGTGATTGCTCCAATGCACGTTTGCAAACACAATCGTCGTTCTTTCCACAACGAACACCTTCCATTGCTTAAAGCATTTCTGACAGGCGCAATACAAGCTCTTCTGTTTTTTCCCACCCCAAGCATGCATCTGTTACAGATTTTCCATACTCATTCATTCCAAACTTTTGTGCGCCATCCATTAAATAGCTTTCAATCATGAGTCCTTTGATGAACTGGTTCATTCTGCTGTCTTGCCGGATCATATCAAAGGTTTCCATCGCAATTTTTCCCTGTAATGAATAGTCTTTATTGGAATTGGAATGATTGCAGTCGACCAATATCGAACAGTTCATGATTCCTTCCTGCTGATATTGATTATACAGCTTTTCAACACTCTCCAACTGGTAATTGGGATGATTGATTCCTGCATAATCCACATAGCCACGCAGAATGCCATGTGCATAGGGGTTGCCATCTGTCTGAACTTCCCAGCCATTGTAAACAATTCTCTGGGCAGCTTGAGCTGCTTGAATGCCGTTGAGCATGACTGACAAATTGCCACTTGTGGGATTTTTCATTCCTGCCGGAACATCTACACCACTTGCAACAAGCCGATGCTGCTGATCCTCAACAGATCTGGCTCCAACCGCAATATACAATAGTAGATCCGCAATATACGGAAGCATATCGGGATATAGCATCTCATCAGCCGAAAACATTTGGCAATTCTGTACGATCTTCTGATGAATAGATCGCATCGCTACAATTCCACGTGAAAGATCTTCCTGTGCATCCTGAAAGTCCGGACAATGTAACAGCCCTTTGTATCCTTTTCCGCTGGTTCTAGGCTTGCTTGTATAAACACGCGGAATGATAAACAGAACGTCCTCCACCTGTTTTTGCAGTCTATTCAGCCGTTCAGCATATTCCAGCACTGCATCCTCTCGATCGGCCGAACACGGCCCGATGATCAAGATCTTCTTTTTAATGCTCCCATTAAAAATGCCCTTGAGCTCCATCAGCTTTCTGCTGCGCAGGTCTTTTTCTGCATGTGTGATTGGATACTTCTCCAGTACTTCTTCCACTGGTGGGATTCTTTTAATTCTTTTCATTGTTAATCTGCACTCTTACATATTTACTGTTTGTCCAATATCAGCCGATTTATAGGCCGCATAAACAACTTTAATTGTATCATAAGCAATGTCAAATCCTGCTTTTGGAGCTCTGTCATAATACACTGATTCGATGAAATCTCTCATTTCATCCGTATATCCTCTGATGATCTCATCCTCTAAAAAAGGGTGGTTCCATCCAACCTTGGAGGGTAACATCTCAGATAAATAAAGATCATTTAAGTGATCCTCATCCAAAAAATAGGTATCCATCAAATTGGACATTGTCAATTTGCATTTGATAACGGCATCATTGCAGTACAACTCTATATCATTTTTACTGCCACCCAATAGCGTATCTGTTGCAGTGATAACTGCTCTTGATTTGTCAGAAAATTTCAAAATAACGGTTGCACAGTCCTCTACATCAACTGGTCTTGCTGCAATGTGTCGATGTTCGTAAGCCGACAACTGCGGGGTAATGCGTTCCATATCCGCAAGAACACTAACCACCTTTATATCTTCATTTCTTGCCTCTGCTTCTACTTTTTTTAGCCATAAAATAGCAGACAATGGGTGTATTCCTGTTCTTATGAAGGTTCCGCCGCCAGTTTTACACCATTCACCTGCAACAGGGGAACTCGACCCTTTCAAACTCTCTTCCCCTTTTGCATAAAGGATCTTGCTCTTTTTCTTTTTTATAATTTCGCTGGCTTTCAATACGGCAGGTGCATAAATAAAGTTTTCTGCATACATAAATTTTTTGCCGGAAGCTTCAATGCAGGAGCGCAAATCGTCCATTGAGGCCAGTAATTCATCGTACATCTGACTTTTGGGTACATATAAACCAATCGGCATGTTTTCCTGACTGTTTCCAAAATAGCCGCTGAGCGGTTTTTCACAAATAACGTGCTTTCCAGCACTCATAGCTTTTTTGATCATTTCTTCGTGAATATATGGAGGAGTACATATGTCAACAATGTCGATATCGGGATCATTGATTAAATCTTCAAATTCCAAAGATGCCTCTTGAAACCCATATCGTTCCTTCATTTCGTTCACTTGGGGCCATCTTCTTGCAACAATTCTCTTGAAACACAGTGGGACACCTGAAAATCTTCTCAATGCATTCATGTGCAATTCAGCTGCACGTCCCGCTCCTGCAACTCCCAAACAGATTTTCCCTTGACGATTCATAGTCCTTCTCCCGATTCCTGTTCCATGACGACCAGATCATTTCTATAGTTTTCAACCAACACATCCAGCATTTCTTCTTCGCATGAAAACATCATAAAGAGAAATCCAATCGGTTCCTTCTGGTAGGCTTCTATCCGATCTCCTTCTTGATGTAGAAAAAAGTACTGAAAGATATATTTATCATATTGGTGTGGAATATGAATCTCTTTGATTCTTCCATTTTCACTTGCCATAATTGCTTTATATGCATAATAGCCCTCTTGGCATACCGACTCTGGAAACTGACTGCATCCCAATCCGCACCGTGCACGCACTTCCCAGTAATCCCAATCAATCCCAGTGAGCATATTAGCCGGCACAGAATACATATTGCCCAAAACTCTTCTCATAACTTCAAGAATCCACGGTTTTCCATCCTTTAGAACATACTGCAGATGGAAGATGCCATCTTTCAATTCCAACAGTTCTGCAATTTTTTCAACCTGCTGAATCAGAATCTGATGGATTTCCTGTGCAGTGCTTGCAGGGTATGTATCAATTTCTACTCGATACGGATTGACTATGGAATACTCGTTATTTGTGCAATATGCTTTGACTTTTTTATTGATCAAGAATGTGCAAAATCCATGCTGACTTCCTTCCACATACGGTTCAACCACAATCTTATGGATTCTGGAGGAGTTAAAGGCAATTTTCACAGCATTTTGCAAAAAGAGCGGGCTCTCTACCTTGCTCACGCCATTGCCTGCACTTGCATCTGTTGGTTTTACGATCAGTGGGAACTGCATATGCTGCGCATTTTCAACAGCTGTCTCCTCATCAGAAAACGATTCTGAAACCGGTGAGAGCAGCTGATATTTTTTTGCAAAAGCCTTGAACTTGTCTTTATTGTGCAGAATGCATGTTGTTCTGTAAGAATCATATTCACCCAGTTTGAGCTTTTCTGCCACATAAGCAGCAGTATATACCCCAAAATCATTGCAGCATGGGCAAATTGCATCTATTTTATTTTCTTTTGCAATGGATAGAATCAGTTCTTTATCAGAATAGTCTGCCTTGATATACTCATCTACAAATTTCTGTCCTGGAAGGTTCTCCCAAATTCCTGTTGTGATGATGTAAAATCCAAGCTTTCTCAGAGCTCTGATCAACCCAAGATCGTTATGGCTTGCATTTAACAGGAGTGCTTTTTTCATCCTTTTTACCCTTCTCAAATCGTCCTTGCGCACCTGATAACCCTCTTTTTGATATTAGAATATTCTGTACACCAAGGACTTCACCACTTTGTACAGGAGGTACGAGTATAATAAGTTCACCCTAGAATTCATATTCACACGTTATGCTTTTAGTGCAATTGGCATAGTGCGCATTTGCAAATGAATGATCCGCCTTTATAATGCGTATTTATCAACTAAAAAGAGGCCACACAAACGTTTTTTCCATGGCTACACTGACAACTCTTCACACTTTTTCTTGCATGCCGTAAGCAGTGTTCTTTTGTAGCTTTGAGAATTTCAATATGCACCATCGAATCTTCCACGTCATGCAAAATAGTCATCAGGGCCTGCTCTTTTTCACTTTAAATCTGTGGGTATAGTGTGAAGCATGTAATATTACATCTCTCTAGCTGCTTCTTAATTTCTTTAGATGCATTAAAAGAAGCCGAAATTATACAGAGGTAATCATCGCTAATTTTGCTGAATTGATCAAGAGAAATTACCTCTTTGCCCTTTGTATATGTACCTATCTTTTGAATATCATTATCTACAAAATAATGAACCTTCTCGCTTCCAAGCAAGTCAACAATCTGTCTCCCAACATACTCTGCGCCAAATAAAGCAACCTTCTTATCTGGAGCCTGATGGATTATATTTTCCAATCTGCGATTCAAGGCATCAATATGCGGTAGATATATGGCCTCCCCATCCATTCCATAGTGCATCTCCCATTGAAAGGGATCAGGACGTGTTACTTTTGTTGCAGGAGCCTTTTGTGCAACCAGCGTTGCATCATTCCAGTCACTAAACCACTCATCGCTTGCTGGATAATCGGGAACGCCTGCTATCGCAACGCTGTGCACAGTAAGATTGGCCCACTTCGCCAATGCCCTAAAACCATCTGCGAAGTATCTATAGCAGTCTGTGGGAGTCTTATGTTCCTTTCCTGCATTTGGTGCTGTAATAAAGCAAAAGCCTGACGGCTTTAATACTCTTTCAATTTCTCTGATTGTCAGCCAAGGATATTCAACATGTTCAAATGCCTGTCCTGATATAACAAGATCAAACGACTCACTCTTGAATTCGTCCCAAGAGTAGATGTTTTTAGGAACAACATCCACATTAGGCCCCTCAACCATATCTAAACCTGTATATCTGTACTGATCACTGGAAAATAAAGCTTTGTAGGAGCCATTCATATCATAAGAACCAATATCAAGCACACTTATAAACTCTTTTTTTCTCCAATAGCAACTATAATATTTTAATAGATATTCCATGCGGAGATACGATGAACGATGCATAAATTCCACTCCTCAACGTCTTTATCTAGATGAACGGATATGATGTTTGATTCGCCATTCCCGCTGTTTTTTTGCTTTTTCTATAAGTTCAATTTGTTCATTCGACAATGTATAACAACTATTTACATTCTCCAGACTCATCAGTGTTTTGGAGTTGTTTTCAGATATAATTTTGTTATAACACATGCTTGTTCTTAAACATAGTTCATAGTAAGTTTCATATGACATCTGAATTGCCTGCTTAATGAGAGTATCTATTGATATTCCATTTCGTGTTTCTAGACTACAATTTACACAGTCTGGTAAAAATCCATAGCCATCACAGCTGTAGGAATAGTGCTGCGCAGGAATAGATAAGATTCCCCGCCTTGCCCCACCTAACAAACATCCAGCTACAGATATTAAAAGATTTGCGTCGTCATAATACTTGTATAACTGTCGAGGAGGAACTGTTCCGATTAAATGAATATCCTTTGATGTTTCCTCAGGGCATTCGGATACTATTTTTTTAAAACGCTCCATTCCTTCCCCATCACCAACTACTGTCAGTTCTAGTTGTCCATATTGCGGCTTCAAACGAATGAATGCCTTTAATGCCCCAATCATGAATCCTTTATGTGGGAAAAACATCCTGGAAACAATTAAAATATTAAAACGGCTTCTATGATAGAGGTTCCAGACTTTCTGAGAATCAAATGGGAGATTCTCAAAAGCCAAAGGAACAAGGAACTCTGCTGGCTTTTCAATCGGAATGCCATAGTGCTCATGCATCGATTGCTCATGTTTTTTATCAAAATAATATAAATTCCCATTTTGTTGCATTGCCAGATACAGTTCTGATAGCTGCTTTTGAATAATTGCTGCTTGATCATGCTCAAAGTATTCTTCCAGATAATAGTAGGCTCCTTCAAAATGAGGCACAAAATAAAATGTATTTACAGGGCATGTTGTGATATTTTTTTTTGTGATCTCTGCAGTTTCAAAGTCAAACATAGCAAATGTAATGATATTTAACTTTGTTATTGCGTTTTCTCGCAAATATGATTGCAGTTCCTGAAAATTCACTTCATCTCGTACCCAAAGAGTTGGCGCATCCATAACATCCTTTAATCCATCATGTACTTCCCCATCTTTTGATTTTATCCATCCTACCCTAGTTCCAGCATTGAGTGCATTTTGAACATGATAATATATATATTCTTGGATACCGCCGATTGGATTCATAGTGGGGTAAATAAATATCAACATTTCATTCATTCGTTTTGTCCTGTTCACCATTATACAATCGATGTTATCCAAAATTGGATATAACTTTCCGGATTGCATCGCTCAATTATTCGTTTTCTGCTTTCCTGCCCATATTTTCGTAATTTATCTCGCCTTTGATCCAGTTCTTTGATACAGTGTGCCATTTCCGAGAAATTCCCAATTTCACAGATGTATCCATTTTCTCCCTTAGTAATAAATTCCCTCGCTCCACTAACGTCTGTGACAACTGGAACGCATCCATAGGCCATAGCTTCCAGCATGGATAAACTGGTTCCCTCAAATTCAGAGATATTAATAAACACGTTCTGATTCATCCAGAACCCTTCCATTTTTTCTTTTGGAATACGCCCCAATAACTGTATCTTTTCTTGCAGATTTTTCTGATGGACATACTTTTCAAGCATGTACTTACATTCACCATCTCCTGCAATTTGTAATGTGTAATTGATCTGAGCATTTTCCAGTTCATTTATGAGGTCAGGCAATAGATCTGCTCTTTTTTGTTGGCAGGCTAGGCGGCCCGCATATCCAATTCTAAGAAGAGGCTTTTCATCCTTCTCAAAATTTATTGCAACAGGAATCGGTTGTTCCTTAAAGAAGTATTTTTTCTCATCAAATGCATATAAGCGCTTCATTTTCCGGCAAATCTCATTGCTAACACAAAAGACCGAATCTAAATACTCGCTTAATAGCATGTGTGCATCAAAAAGGCTTTGTATATCATTATGTATCACCGAAACAATTTTTACTTGCCCTGGATGGTTGAGTTTTGTGATCACAGCTGCTAAATATGCAGAACCGGCATAATTATTAATCACAGTAATTGGTAAATTTTCTTCATACCAATTAACTATACTTAAGATCGTCTCTTTGTCTTCCATCCGATGCATGTATTGCTCATATTTTTCATCCAACGGCGTTTGCCCAATTCGCCCTAGCAAATACGCTTTCTTTCCATGCTGGTTAAGCTGGTATGACAAGTTTACTGCCCACTGGTCTGTACCACTCCACCCAAGGCCCTCATACATATCTACAATGATTGTGGGTTCACCCCTACGCTTTTCAGGAATGGTACAAACGCCCCTATGAGAAGCAAGATGGTCTTGCTGCATCTTTTTTTCTAGCAGGTGATACATTTCTTTTGTATCTCGAACAGCCGTAATCAGGTTCATTTGATATAGTTGCTGCCTAATTGCCACTTTGTCAGAACAGGAGATTATTATTTCGCAATCTTCAAATTCCGCTAACCTGCTGGGTGAAATAATCTCTTTCCCGAAGAGAGTCTTTCCCCATTTTGTTGGATCATTGTCAGCAAAATAATCAAAATCCATTTGAAGATACTCTAACAATGCTGCATATTTTCTAGCGTAGACTCCCGCACCAAAAAGGATTCTTTTTCTCACGAAAATCACCTCAAGTTTTAACAAAGTGAATTTGCCTACTATAAATTTCAAACAGTTTCCATAAGGTATTGTAGAAGTCTTGTATATGCTTCTTTCATGCCAATTCGGGGAAACCATCCTAATTCTTCTAATTTTTGGGAGCACAATCTTGTGTTGGTCTCTGCTGCATAGCCAAACACATTTTCTTTCGGAATATCAAATTGGACCTTGATTCTCCCTTGCGAAACCTGATTTGCTACTAATTTCGCAATTTCTAAAATCGTTCGGCTTTCAGCATCGTAGCAGACATTATATGCTTCTCCATTTTTCCCCTTAAGTAAAACTGTTAAAATAGCACGAATGGCATCAGCTGTATAGCAGAAATTCGACATCGTATGACCATGTGTGTGTAATACAATATCCCGATCATCCAAAACACATCTTGCAAATTGAATTGGAGCCCTATTGTCATGGGTTGAAACCCCTGCTCCAAATGTTTGTGCAAGGCGCACGATTTTAACTGGAATTCCAAATTCCCTAAAATATGAGCATCCTAATAATTCGCACACTCGTTTTCCTTCAGGGTATGAAGAGCGGGGGTCCGCAAGATCAACATAGCCCATCTTTTTTTCTGTAATGGGATTATCTTCTGCGGTAGTCTTCCCATAGACCTCCATCGACGACACATACAGCACTGATTTGATTCCCTTATTTCGCGAAAAATCCAAAATATTTTTTGTGCCCCAGATGGAAATCTCCAATGTCTCCACCGGATTGCTATACATATACTTAGATGTAGTCACTGCTGCGCAGTGAATGACATACTCTATTTGCCCCTCTACATGCAGCGGGTATCTAATATCTCCCCTTACATAATGGATAGAATCACCTAGTAAAGCCCTTGCTTTTTCTTGATCTCGTACCAATGCATATATTTTAATATTGTGTCCATAGTAAAGAAGCGTTCTAATGATTAATGAGCCAATTAATCCTGTTGCGCCAGTGACTAGAATCGTAGAGTGATCCAACATTCCCCATGGAATATTATGGTCTGAAAGTATTGCTTTGATATCTGAATCTAATATTTTCATCCCGGTCATACCTTATATTCGCTCAAAGTCCAAAAATCTGCGAATTTTCTTTTGCATCCACCAAAGCTCGGAACAAATAAAAATCTGTTGGTGTGGTAATTTTAATATTGTAGGCAGGCCCTTCCACAATGTGTAACGTTTTCCCATAGTGCTGCATCATGCTTGCAGAATCAAGAAATTGGAGGTTCCCATCCGCAATTGCTTGATTGTGTATCTCCGTAATATCATTCAAGATAAAGCTTTGAGGGGCCTTTGCAATCAAGCATTTACTTCGATCAAGAATCTGTTCAATACAATCACATTCGTTTTTAATAGATACTGTTTCTATAGCTGGAGAAACGGTAATTGAATTACCGAATCGCTTGACGCACTCTATGTTTTCTGCAATTGTAACATAATCAATTAACGGTCGAACGCCATCATGTATCAACGCTATGCTATCTCTGGGATAGAGTTCCATCGCTTTGATCAAGCCATGATATATAGACTCTTGACCAGTAATACCGCCAGCCACAATCGCATCCACTTTACTTAACTGATATTTCTGAACAAGCTTTTTACAGTATTCCATCCAACTTTCAACACAAGAAATTACGATACCATCAATCATTTCATGCTGCTGGAAAATTTCCACAGTATGCACCAAAATTGGTTTGCCGTGAAGTTTCAAGAACTGTTTTGGTTTCGATCGACTATTCATCCGTTCACCTACTCCACCTGCAAAAATGATCGCTATATTCATAATAGTCTCCTTTTATAGTATCGTTATTCCCTCATATAGTGCTTCAAAGTTGTCTTCTTAAACCGCATATAGCACTGTTTCTCCAATACCAGTTGTGTAGTGTCGAATATACAGCTGATAGTCTGGATGAAGGCTGAGTATGTATTCTGGAATTTGATAGATATCTTCTGGCTTGTGATAGATGCAGATTGCCAACCGAGGTCGATATTTCAAAATAGTGTTTTTAGCCCCACGCAGCGCCTCTAATTCGCTACCCTCTATATCCATTTTAATAAAAGTAACCGCCTCTCCCTCCAAAACTTCATCAATTGAGATAGCCTCTACAGCAAATTCGCTTGATTTACATGTATAGTCAACGGAAAACGAATCCGCGGTGTGTGTGTGTGTGTGTGTGTGTGATTCACACACATGACCTGCAGGAGACGAATCGTTTTTCATATCTATATTAAAATATAGTGTTTCTTTACCAGACCAAACGGCTTTATTTATAATCTGATAATTTTGAATCCCTTTTTCATTCAAATTTTTCTGTATTTTTTCTACCATTGACACACTTGGTTCAAACGCATAGCTTTTACTATATATCCCTTTACACCAATCAAAAAATGTAGTTGCTGTCTGGCCATCATAGCAGCCCGCATCAACAAATATCTCTTGGTCATTTAAAGGAGGAAATACATCAAAATATTGTTCTTTTGTGTGTATAAACTCTCTAAAGATGTCCAGAACAACAATTCGCTCTTTTTTGATTCCCATTTGCAGCAGTTGATCACAAATTTTTCTTTGTATATCCGGAGACAGGGGAGAAACGAGAATGGTGCAATCTGCACACTCATCCAAGAGAGCAGTAGGCGGCAGAATTTTCAGTCCATGCATCTCTTGACCCCATTTTTCTGGTGCATTATCTACAAGCCCTACCAGCCTCTCTGCAAACTTGCTCATGCGAAGGATATAGGAATCATAGCTTCCCAGCTTGCCAGCTCCGAAAATCACGAAATTTGAATCACAAGCTGTTAATCTTTCGATTCCCCAACTCTGCAACATCTCTTCTTTATAATCTTGAGCAAATAAGTCAAATAATGGATATTCATTTCCATTTACATATTCAATCTGTGCCTGATAAAACTGGCGCGACTGCTCATCAGCAAGCCGATCCCAAACAACGGGATTTATTTTTACCTTTTCCATAAAGATCTCCTATTTTTTATGTGACTCCTACCACTTATCTTTTCCGTACATCTTCATGTAATATTCTTGATATTCACCACTGATAATATTCTCCCACCAGTTCTGGTGTTCCTGATACCAGTGAATTGTCTTCCGAATCCCATCCTCAAACTTCGTCTCTGGCAGCCAGCCGAGCTCCTTGTGAATCTTTGTGGGATCAATGGCATAGCGTAGATCGTGCCCCTTCCGATCTTTCACATAGGTAATCAAACTCTCTGACTTCCCCAATTCCTTACAGATCAGCTTCACAATGTCGATATTTCGCATCTCATTGTGGCCGCCCACATTATAGACCTCTCCCACTTGTCCATGCTGCAAAATCAGATCAATGGCCTTGCAGTGGTCCTCGACATACAGCCAATCCCGCACATTGAGTCCCTGTCCATAAACAGGGAGCGGTCTATCATGCATGGCATTGGCAATCATGAGAGGAATCAGCTTCTCAGGAAACTGATATGGGCCATAGTTATTGGAACAGCGGCTAATGGTCACTGGAAGCCCATATGTTCTATGATAGGCCAAAGCCAGCAGATCCGCTGATGCTTTTGAGCTGCTGTATGGGCTGCTGGTATGAATGGGCGTTTCTTCTGTGAAAAACAAATCCGGCCGATCCAGCGGCAAATCACCGTAAACTTCATCCGTACTCACTTGATGAAATCTCTGAATCCCATAGTGCCTGCAAGCATCCATCAATGTCGCCGTTCCCATGATATTCGTTTGCAAAAAAACGGAAGGATTTTCAATCGAGCGGTCTACGTGGGACTCCGCAGCAAAATTCACCACAACATCAGGGTGCTCTTCTGCAAAAAGCTGATCAATCGCTTCTCTATCACAGATATCTATTTTTACAAAGCGAAAATTTTGTTGATGCATGACAGGCGCAAGTGTCGATAAATTGCCGGCATAAGTCAGCTGGTCCAGACAAACCACGCGGTATGCAGGATGCTGTTCCAACATGTAGAAGATAAAGTTGCTTCCAATGAAGCCTGCGCCGCCAGTTACAAAAAGTGTCATACTCTGCACCATCCCATCAGCGTATCAGCTTGTCCATTGCCACTTGTTTGAGATGTTCTCCATAGGGGGACTTGCCATAGAGTTGCGCAGCTTTCATCAGCTTTTCTCTGCTGATCCACCCCTCATGATATGCAATCTCCTCTGGAGCTGAAATCAACAGTCCCTGCCGATTTTGCACAGTTTGTATAAACATGGACGCCTCCATGAGGCTGTCTACAGTCCCTGTATCCAGCCAGGCAAAGCCACGTCCCAGAATCTGTGCGCACAGCTGTTTTCTTTTTAGGTATATATCATTGACTGATGTAATTTCCAACTCTCCCCGCATGGATGGCCGCACCTGTTTGGCAAGGTCGGGTGCGCCCTGCGGATAGAAATACAGCCCCGTGATACAATAATTAGATTTTGGCTGTGCTGGTTTTTCCTCCACAGAAAGGACCTTCCTATTCTGGTCAAATTCGACAATGCCAAATCGTTCAGGATCCCGGACGTAGTAGCCAAAGATGGTAGCTTCTCCGCTTTCAGCGCTTTCTACGGCACACTTCAAATTTTCGCTGAATCTGCTGCCGTAAAAAATATTGTCACCTAAAATCAGTGCGCAGGACTCATGACCGATGAATTTCTCACCAATCAAAAGCGCCTGTGCAATCCCGTCTGGGCTTGGCTGCACAGCATAAGAGAGGCGGATACCAAATTGCCGCCCATCCTTCAGCAATTCCTCAAATCGAGGGGTATCTGTAGGGGTTGAAATAATCAGTATATCCTGAATTCCTGCCAGCATCAGCGTTGAGAGCGGATAATAGATCATTGGCTTGTCATAAATGGGAAGCAGCTGCTTTGATGTAACGCTGGTCAGCGGATATAGCCGCGTACCGGATCCTCCGGCAAGTATGATTCCTTTCATCGCAGCCTCCTTGCTCTTATCTCTTGCAGCTTAGAATGAGTTCACAAATTCGATCCACATCTGCGCAATCCAACTCTGCATAGAGCGGAAGTGTCAGGATCTGGGAACTCAACCGCAGTGCAACAGGTGTTGTTTTTGGGTCGAACTGATTTCCATAGCACGGGAACGTGCTGGTCAGCGGGTAGAAATACTTTCTTGCAAAAACATTTTCTTCGCTCAGTCTCTGCAGAATCTGATCTCGATCTGCGCCAAATGCCTCCCTGTCAAAGGCGACCGGAAAATACGCATAGTTTTGCACGACGTCCTTTTGAACAGGGCACAGGCTAATTCCGGAAATTCCCTCCAAATGGCTGCGGTAGCAATCGACTGCCGCCTTACGCTTGGTAATCTCCTCATCAATATGCCGCAGGTTGCAAAGACCCATCGCAGCGCAAAACTCATTCATTTTTGCATTTGCGCCAACCTCAGTCGCAATGCCATCCCGCAGGCCGAAATTTTTCAGGGCACCCAGCGTTTCACCAAACCGTTCATCACGGAAGCAAACCGCGCCGCCTTCGATGGTGTGAAAGACCTTGGTCGCATGAAAGCTAAAGCAGGAGGCATCACCAAAGTCTCCAATACCACGTCCCTGATAGCGCACGCCAAAACAGTGGGCAGCATCATATAGAACTTTTAGATGATGTTTCTCTGCAATCCGTCGGATTTGTTCCACGTCACAGACATTTCCATAGACATGCACGGGAACGATGGCGCTGGTCTTGTCTGTGATCAGTTCCTCAATTTTGGTGACATCCATCGTATAATCGTTTGGATTTACGTCACAAAACACCGGTTTCAGGCCATTTCGCACAATCGCCTGCGTAGTAGATGCAAAGGTGAAGGGGGTTGTAATGACCTCCCCCGTCAGCCCCAGTGCCTGCATGGCAAGTTCCAGCGCCATATGTCCATTGGTCAGCAAATCAATCCTTTGCACGCCAAGATATGCCTTCAATCTCTCTTGCAGTTCCTGATGCTTCGGCCCCATATTGGTCAAAAAGCGGGTGTCCCAGAGGGATTTGATCTCCTCCAGATACTCTTCCATGGGCGGCATTGATGATCTGGTTACCAAGATCGGGTCATTCATGTACAATTTCTCCTAAAACCGCTCTATTCCCAGTCAATGTAAAATTAACATTTTTTGACTGATACAGTTACATATCCAGAATTGATATGAGTCTATTCACGATTTCATCAGGTGTTTCCTGACCATCATTATGAATAATCACATCAGGCGTCTTAGGTTCATCCCAAGGCAAATCGACACCCACGACATCCTTTTGGGGTGGTGAATACAATCCTTTTTGATTTCGTTCCAGCAGTGTATTCCACTCAACTTTTATGTAGATTTCTTTATAGTTCTCAATATTTTCACGGGCCCAGCTTCGTACATCCTCATACATGGCAATCATGCACAAAACAACATCCTTTCCCTGGTCTGTTGTCTCCTTGCTCCATCGAAAGCTATTCCATGCTCCCTTTCGTCTCGCCTCAGTGGAATAATCTTTTTCCTGAACCAATCCATATGCTTGTCGGCCAGTATCCCCGTCTGATAAAATGGCGTCCGCCCTTTTCTCTTTTAATTTTTCATAAAACAGTCTGCCAATTGTACTTTTTCCTGCCCCGGCAAGGCCAGTAAAAAAGTAGAGCGTTCCCTTTTCCATATGCGTTTCCTCTCTCAGTGATAAAGCGACTCTTCCAGCAGCTCCGGGTCTAATTCCAGCGGGGTCATAAACTGCAGCGGCTGACCATCTGCATTGATAAGTCGTATCTCATTTTGAAATGCCTTAGCAATGTATATCCGGTTGTTGTGTGCTTCTGCCTGCGTAGTCTCTAAATATTCCTGAATACTTTTTTCGATTTCTTCTTCACTGCCGTGATCTTTCATCTGAAAGCGGATACAAGAAGTTCTTGTTTCCTTCATCAGGCGGTTCAGTGTTTCTGCTCCATTTGAGCGAGCCTCGATCCACGCGTCATCAACAGGTTCCCCATGATAATAGTGGAAATCATATCCATACTTTTCATAAACATCTCGATACGCATATTCCAACAACGCCCGGTCATCATCGTTGCAAAAATCATCGTATGTCCGATAGACCGATTCCGGGTTAAAGCCTGCTACATTCCAGCCGCCATAATCAGGATTGATCCCTGTTTCATTTGAGCAATAAGTCATACTTTCGGTATAAGGGATATCCAGAAATTTTGCCAATGCGGTAAATGTCGCTTTGGGATTGAGTTTTCCGTCCTCAAAGCGTACCAGTCGGCTGTCCCGATACAAACGATTCTTCGGATCCACCATAAAGCTGCGGTTCACCATGCGCCAGCTGAGCTCATCTGGTAGTGCAGACTCATTGTCAGTTACTGCCATCATATATCGAATGGTCGCGGCATAGCTGGTAGTAGGCCTCCGCATTGGTGTGAAGGTCTTAATATATTTAAACCGATTAAAAATCGGAGAGTGGCAGAGATGATCCACATCAGCGTTCTCCATCACATAGCCGCCCAACTCTTTTTTAAAATATAATTGATAATGCAAATTATAAAAGTGCGGCTGAAAAAAGATAGCCGGAACAATGCGTGCGCTAGGATCTACCTGATTGCTTGCAGCTTTGGCCTTCAAAAACAGAGCAACCAGCAGATCTTTTTTCGTCAGGTTCTTCAAACGCTCCAAATGTAAATCTTCAAACTCGGTCAGCATCTTTCCATTACGCAGTGACTGCAT
>JAHHTO010000003.1 GCA_020024595.1 Schaedlerella sp. | reverse complement strand
GTCTCATAGCATTCTTCGTATTTTAGTTTATAAATAAATTCCAAACACGTATCTACATCACTCTCCTATAATACCTTACTTTTCTTCCGCCTCCATACGCTTAGATAGAATCGGTCTTCCATTTTCATCATAATCATCTTTATATGAATCATATTTTTTTGGATTCATCATTACTTTTATAAATGAAATTGAAATAAAAATCAACAAAAATACAATTGGAAAGCCACCAAGATTAGATAAATATTTCAGACTGTCTGTAGTTCTAAATGCAAGCATAAAAATAATACACATTGCACCAATTGTAATTCCCCACACAATTTTAAGCCATGTCGGTGACTCCTGATCATCTACTGTTAGTCCTCCCATACATAATCCCGACATAGCATTTGTATTTGAATCGGAAGCCGTAACAAAAGAAATTAACACAATCAAAAGAAAAAGGGAGATTGTAATCACTGAAAGTGGCATCTGCTTCAATGTCTCATATGTAGCTGCTGCCGTCCCAACCTCTGTCATTTTCTGACTAATACCTACCCCCTTCATTTCATAATACAAGGCAGAAGAAGAGAACAATCCCAACCATGCCACAGAAAACATTGCCGGGAAAACTACGCAGACACGAATAATTTCTTTTACAGTATAACCTTTTGAAATACGTCCAAGAAATGTGGATGTCACTGCCATCCATGCCATCCAATTACACCAGTAAAATACAGGCCACCAATATGCCCATCCATCTCCATCTGCTGCAGACATATGAAGAGATATTCCAACAAAATCCGACAAAAAAGCCCCGAATGTTTCCGATGTCAGACTAAGAATATAAACCGTCGGACCAAACAGAAACACAAAAATCCCCAATCCCATATAAATACGCGAATTGAGGGTGGATAAAATTTTAATTCCCCTTGTAACTCCAGATGCTGCTGATACTACAAATGTTACGACTATAGCTATTCCAATAATTACCCAAGCAGTTCCATTTGAAACAATTTTTCCATTTGTAATGCTTGCAACTCCATCTGAGACAAGAAAAACTGCAGATCCCATACTTGCTGCCATTCCACAGACAAGGGCCAGTAAACATATCATATCTACAACTGGCGCAAACTTTCTGGCCTTTTCATATTTTATAGCAGGATACAGCATAGTACCAATAGAGTACCCTTTTTTTGCATTATAAAAAAGAAATGCAAACAAAATTGCAGGCATACCATAAATACACATTGGTGTAAATGTCCACTCTAGGAATATATTCTTCATCAGAAACGTAATTGCCTCTGGTGTTTCCGCTTTAATATGAGCAGGCGGATTGTAATAGTGATTCATCGGCTCTGCACATGCCCACAAAAGAATACCTGCTGCCATAATTGTACAAAGTACGATCCATACATAATTCGATTGCTTCAGCATAGGTTTTGCTTTTCTTCCGCCTATTCTTACATTTCCAAACGGCGTAAAATAAGCCACAACCACTAAAACAACGCACATAAATGCCATAACCGTAAACAACCAGGAAAACTTCTCAAGTATAAAACTGGTTATATTCATTATTACTTCATTAAACATTTCCCCGTTAATAAAATTTAGTACGATTGCCGCAATTGACAAAAGCCACGGAATCAGAAACACTCCCCAACGAATTTTTTTATTATCTTTCATTCACCCTTTCTCCTGAATCATTTTTTCTCGGTCAATTCTTTCAATCAGACTGTCTACAAAAGTACGGGCATCCCCTTCCACAACAATATCAGCAAGACTGCACATAGGTGCATTTTTATTCGTATTTACTGAAATAATGTGTTGAACATGATTCAGACCCGCAACATGTTGCAAAACACCACATATACCTAATGCAATGTAAAGCCTAGGATGAACAATTTTCCCTGACTGCCCAACCTGTATGCTACGATCTGCTTTTCCACTATCTACTACACGGCGACTTGCTGCCTTCATTCCGCCCAAACGCTTTGCAAGTTCGTCTATACTATCAAAATCATTCAGAATACCACCGCCCCCGGATACCAAAATTTCACTGTCCCTGATATCTCTTGTTTCCGGTTTTTTCCGTCTTGAAATCAATTCCAGCTTGGGCTTATCTATTTTATCAGGCATATAGCTCCATATTTTTGTTCTTTTTAATGTTATATTCTCATAAAGAAACACACCCGGTCGTACAGTCATCATAACTGTATCTTCTCTCATATTAATGATTCCTGCCAAGATTTTTCCGCTGAATGCAGGCCGTATCATCTCAATTTTATCTTTATAATGGCTAATCTGAGTTACATCTGCTACCAGACCGGTTCCAAGCTTCATTGACAGAGCCGGTGCCAGCATTCTACCATAATGCGTTGCCAGAATAAGAATACTGTCAAACTGAATTTCTTTATGCAATTCCTCGACAATCCTTGTAATCATATGAATATTATGACATATTATCTGTCTATTCTCAACTAAAATAATTTCATCAAACTTATCAGTTGCTACTTCGATATCTGCATCAATTGACAATGCATAACTCACAAAATTTTTTCCGTACATTTGATTTACTGTTTCCAGAAGATCAATACAGAATTTTTCATATTGTTTTTCAAAAAAAATTAAGCATTTTTTCATTTCAGATACCCGTTTTCTTTTAAAAATCTATATACCGTCTCAATACCTTCCGGATTGTTGTAAACGATGATTTTTTCTTTTTGTTCATATTTTTTCACATAGGTCTTTACAACCCTGGTTGAAGAGCCTTTTAATCCAACATATTTTATATCTAACTTCAAAATCTGATTATCTACTATCTCCAGTTTATCGCTGACATCCAAATCCAGATCCGCATATCGAACAAATGGTAATTTATATTTGCTTTCCCTGCAAACACTAAGAATTGCAGGGAAAGGTATTTTATATGTATCTATGTGATTTTCTGTATCTACCTCTACAAGAGGAGCTCCATTTATAAACGATTTCTCATCTATATTTGTAATCCCAGACATATGTCCAATTTCCAGTAATGCAGCAAGCTGCGAGGGAACCTGTGCCGTATCTCCATCTAGGGACTGATTTCCCGTCAAGATCACGTCATACTCCGCTGTTTTTAAATAAGTCCCTAATACCATACTGGTTGCCAGTGTGTCACTGCCACTGAATAATGGATCTGAAATAATCGTTCCGAAATCCACCTGCCGTCTTAAAATATCCTCCATCATTTTTTTTACACTGGGTGGTGCCATTGTGACCACCTCTATTCTGATATCCGGATTTTTCTTTTTCAGTTGAAGCGCAAATCCCAGAGCACAGGCATCATCAGGATTAATAATCTGCTTAACCTTGTCACGCAGCAGAACATTATTTTCATAATCATACTCAAATGCGTCCACATCCGGTGTGAATTTAATAAGGCAAATAATTTTCATGAGCTCCTCCAATATCTGTAGCAAATTTTATTTCTGAAATTTTGCTCCCTCTTCTTGATAGAAGATATTTCCAAAGTTCATGATTCCATTAGGATCAAATGTTTCTTTTAATTTTTCCAGCATGTAAAATGCAGAACCATGCTCTTCCTTAGTCCACTCATTACGATACTTTCCAATTCCATGATGATGGCACATAGAACCGCCTAATTTCAGAGTTTCTTCTACAATAATCGTCTGAAGCGGATGATGGTACATTCTGAACTCATCTTCTGGCTCACAGTTAATATTATACTGATATACAAAATACATATTTGTACCATTTAAATAGCTGTGAGAAGAATGTCCTCCTAACATTACAAGGTCGTCAGCCTGTCTAAATTCTGTGCGAATTCTGTTGATGACATTCTCATAAATCTGTGGAATTACTTCCCAGCTTGCTGAGATTTCTGTTGTGTATCCACTGTGGCGATCATTATTGATCATTTCCTGTACTTCATCATCAATGTCTTTCTGAGACCAATTCAGATGATTGAACCAATCTTCAATTAACGAACTGTCCACTTTTTTGATAATACCATCACTGAATTTCTCAACTGCTTCTTCGATTCCTTCTCCACATGCATCTGCAATTGGCTTTGGTCCTTCTGCCATAAAAATCAAAACGCATTTTCCCTCATGGAAATGATAAAAATGCTGACGGGCATCCTCTTCAGAATAAACCCGCGCAACAGATGGACGATATCCATTTATAAACACTTCTCTGAGAACTTTTATTCCTGTAGCAACATCATTAACCAGGTATCCGTAGAAGAGATTATTTTCTGGAAAATATTTAAAAATCTTAATCGTCACTTCTGTAATGTAACAGAGGGTTCCTTCATTGCCTATAGCAATATGTCTGATATCCGGTCCGCCAGCACGTCTCGGTACATTTTTTATACGACAAATATGTCCATCTGGAAACACACATTCCAGACCTACTACCATATCTTCAATTCCGCCATACAGCGTAGAGAACTGTCCGATACTCCTTGTGGAAACGAGACCACCATACTGAGCAACCGGCTTTGACTGTGGAGAATGTCCTGTTGTATATCCAATTTTTCTTAACTCATCCTCTAAATCCTGAAGTGCAACACCTGACTGTACAGTCGCCTGCATATTATATGGATCGATGTTAATAATTTTGTTTAAATTCTTTCCATCAATTACAATGGCAAACTCTTTCCAGTTTTCAAGTCCGCCTTCTGTTGCTGTTTTACCACTTCTCGGAATTACATTAATTCTATTTTCATTACAGAATGTCAGAAGTTCTTTTACTTCCTCTGCACTTTTAGGATAAACAATTGCAGTAGGAATAGGATTGTCCAATACCTTTTTTGCTTTTGCATATTTTTTATAACGATCCGCAGATGCATCATATAAATCTTCTGCATCAGTATTGATCTGTTCCGCTGTCAGCATGGTTCCTAATGCATTTAAGATTTGTTCTTTATTCATAATAAGTCTCCTTTATATTTTATTTGAATATCTCGTATGATTTTTTCAGTACTTCGTCTGTATATCCAGTAATACTACTGTAAATCGGAAGCATCTTTTCATATAAAGCTACATTTTTCGGATCAGGATCAAAAGTATCTTTATAACGAACCATCTTCTCTACGGCTTCTTCAAAACTTTCATATATACCGGCTGCAACTGCTGCACAAATAGCAGATCCCATTCCGGCTGCTCCGTTTACTTCGTTTCTGACCGTAGGAAGATTAAATACATCTGCAAGAATCTGCATAAAAAGATCACTGTTTGATCCTCCGCCTGTTATAATCAGTTTTTCTAAAGAAACATGAATCTCATTACACATATCGTCCACATGCTTCTTTAAAGTCATTGCAACTGCCTCTAGCAAAGATCTGTAAATATGGCCTCTTGTATGCCTGCCGTCAAATCCAATCATAATCCCCTTCTTATAACGAGCATCCACCGGCGCCAACCACTCCAACACAGTCATAAGTCCATCACTGCCTGCAGGTACTTTTTCTGCCTCAACACTTAACAACTCCTCTGCAGACATTCCCTGTTCTTCAGCCATTTTAATATAGCTGTCACCTAGAACCTCTCTAAACCAGCTGATTGTCCACATTCCCCTGCGGATTCCATTGCTGTCATAAAAATATTTATTAGGTACACAGGAAAATTTCGGCCATGCGTAAGAAGTTCCCTTCAGATTTTCTTTTCCCTCCATCATTGCAGTTGTATATGTTCCAAGGGAAATGCAGGCGGTTGTATCTCCCATACATCCTGTTCCAAGACCTTCTACTGCTTTGTCATTTGAGGTTGCCACTACCGGAACGCCTTCCGGAAGTCCCGTTGCCTCTGCCGCTTCTTTTGTAACGTATCCAAGAATGTCTCCCGGCATCACAAGTTCGAATAGCATTTCACGCGGCATGCCTGTTGCCTTGTACGCTTCCGGGTCATCAGACCATTTCCAATTATCCACATCAACAGGCCAGCCATATTCATAGTTTGCAACGGTATCTTTACACTCACCTGTAAGACGATGTGTAATATATCCTGAGGATGCTACTATATAAGCAACTTCCGGATTTGTATGTTTATATGGCTGGGAAACTCTCACATCCATCCAGCTCATTGCCGGCTGTGCCAGTGTACCATCCTTTTTCAGATATGCACGGCAACATCGAATGGTGCAGAGGCCAATTCCAATAATTTCCTCCGCATTACCCTCAAATTTCTCCATACATTTTTTTGCGCCCTTGCAAATAGCATCCCACCAGTCATCATCCGGATGTTCCACGTATCCGGGCTGTGGAAGATTATAAGGCTTCAAGGCTGCTCTGTCCTCACAGATCACATGACCTTCCACGTCAAAAATTGTTACTTTTGCACTCTGGGAGCCCTCATCAATACCTATAATGTATTTTTTATCCATATCAAAATCCTTCTTCCTCCGCTCTTTTATCTTACAAGATATCCACCGTCTACAACAAGCAGTGTGCCATTTACATAATCTGATGCATGACTTGCAAGAAATACCATTGCTCCCATAAGATCTTGTCTTTCCCCCCAGCGATCTGCTGGAACATGCTCTTTAATCTTAATGTATTTTTCATCATTAGCACTTCCGGATCCTGTCGTCATACTTGTCTGGAAATATCCCGGCGCAATACCATTTACTGTAATTCCATATTTACCCAATTCATCTGCATATGCTTTTGTAAGTCCCATAAGCCCCGCTTTCATTGCAGCATATGCTGGGGATCCCAGGCCACCTAGGAATGAAAACAGAGAACAGATGTTAATAATCTTTCCACTTCTCTGAGGAATCATATATTTTGCTACTGCACGACTTAACTCAAATGCTGCTGTCAAGTTAATTGCAATCATCGGATCCCATTCTTTTCTTCCAAAATCAAGAACATCCTTGCAGATACAAATTCCTGCACAGTTTACAAGAATATCTACCTGTCCATACGTTTCCACACATGTATCTACAACTTTCTCACAAATTCCTTCTTCTGTAATATCCCCTTGCATAAATGTATATTTTACACCACAGCCTTCAATCAGTTTCTGAGTTGTTCCATCATCATCTATGTGTGCAAATACAAAGATATCTGCGCCTGCCTTTGCAAGTGCAAGCGCAAAAGCCTGTCCTAATCCACTATTCCCACCAGTTACAATTGCTTTTTTTCCTTTCAGTGAAAAGAAATCCATTGAAAAATCATTAATATTTACGCTCATTTTTTTACCTCCGTAAAAATATATTTTTTAAGAGCAATACCTATCCCCAAAACGGGAACAAAAAAAGAGCAACTTTTGCCCAAATTTCTAGACAAAAGTTACTCTCTCTTTCGCTCTTTAGTAACTAAGCTCATTATAGCTCTCGCACTATCCATTGTCAATATTGTGAATTATAACAAAAAATAGTCGGTATTTTTATGCACTTTTGCTCATTTAGCAATTCCACAACTCACGGTTTGTTGTTGCAATTGCCAATGCACCAGCTTTCAAAGACTGAATAATATCCTCTGTATCCTGTGTCAGTCCGCTTGTTACAATAGGTTTATCAATCAGTTCCACCAGATATGGAATTAATTTAAACAATCCCACTGGCATAAATTCTACAACATCTGGGTTGCTGTTTTTTACATTCTTTGCCACATTGGCATAAGTTAGTCCATCAATCATATAAAAACGCTGGATGGTAAAAATCCCCAGTTCATTCGCACGTTTGATCAAGGCAGGTTTCATACTGATAATTCCATCTGCTTTTGTATAATTCTTTATAAAATCCACACTTATTTCTTTCGGCGACAAACCGCCAAGCAGATCAATATGAACTATTGCTCGTTTCCCCATAGCTCTTACTCTTTCCACAATACTAGCAATCGTACAGATATCCCCATACAAAACATATACGATATCACTATCTGAACGGGCAAGAGACTCCAGCCACTCATCATTTTTTATTTCCGGGATCACCGGACATGCTTCTGTTGATGCCAAAAAGCTCTCTTTTGTTAAAGTTTCCATCTATCTTCCTCTCCAGCACTCCATTTGTACTATTTTTTATATAAACACGGATACATTCTACCATAGACGTTCCTTCCAGTCAATTCACGCTCCCTGTTCTCCACGGAAATTCAGACAATTCTTGACCCTATTTTTTGTATATCTTTCACAGTTTTTCTTTTTTTTTACTTTCACAATTGACTTTTTTATATAACTATTTTATGATTTAAACAGTTACAAGAGCGAGAGAGAAGTAACGCCCCATAAGGCATTACTTTTCTCTTTTTTGTTTGCAACGATAGTTTTCCTGGCTGCAGCAGCAAAACAATCTGATCAAACACAAAAGAACTCACGGAGGTTAACTTTTATGAATAAGCAATTTATAAAAAAATACGGCACATTACTCCTTTTAGCAGCCGGAGCCGGTATCATTTTCCAGCTTCCATATATCCGGGAAACCTTTTATGTCCCCATCCAAAATGCCATGAATTTAACAAATGAGCAAATGGGATTACTATCCTCCGGATATGCAGCTGTGGCTACTGTTTCTTACTTCGTAGGAGGCATTATTGCCGACAAATTTTCAGCCCGCAAGCTTTTAACTTTTTCATTTCTGGCAACTGGAATTCTTGGCTTATGGTTTTCTACCTTTCCGGGTTTCACAGTTAGCCGTATCATTTTTATACTGATGGGTATTTCTACCATTATTACCTACTGGTCAGCCTGCATTAAAGCAACACGTATGCTTGGCACTGAGGAAGAGCAAGGACGGCTCTTTGGTCTGCAGGAAGGATTGCGCGGTATTCTTAATGCTGTGCTTGTTTTTATTATGACAGTAGTCTTTTCTGCTTTTACGAGTGAAGTAGCAGGTGCTGCCGCTGCTATTCGTGTCTGCGCAGTTACTGTAATCATCATTGGTATTCTGAACTGGTTCTTTATTGAAGATACAAAAGTTGAAGAACAGACAGAATCTTTACCAGATGTAGCAAAGGGTATGTTTAAATGCCTTTTAATTCCAAGAGTGTGGCTTCTAGTCGGAATTATCTTTACTGCATACAGTGTTTATGGCTTACTTGGATATGTTACAACATATGCACAGCAGTTTTATGGCATGACCGCTACAACTGCTGCAACTCTTGGCGGTATCAGATACCTGCTTCAGGGAGTTGGTGGTATTATCGGGGGATTTCTTGCTGACAAACTTCATTCCCGCATGAAAGTTATTATCGGAGGATGTGTCGGCCTTGTTCTTTCATTTGCACTTTATATCTTCCTTCCTGCTGATGCTTCATTTATGTTTGCAGTTATTTTTAACTTCTTCTTTGGACTGATATTTATGTATGCAGTCAGAAGCCAGTATTTTGCAGTCCATCAGGATGCAGGTATTCCTCTCAGCTTAAGCGGACGCGTATCTGGTATTTCCTCTGCACTAGGATATATGCCCGACGTATTTATGTATACATTAGTTGGAAACTGGATGGACAGTTATGGAAGAACCGGCTTCAACATGACCTGGATTTACGCAATTATTGCAGCAATCTTATGTATCATTTTAACGATTATTCTTGGACGCATCGCTAAAAAAGATGCAAGCAAAACTAATTTTAAAAATTAAACCCTTTTTAGTTTTCAACTCAAGAAATTATCAAAAATAAATAATTCCAAAACAAGGAGACTGTCGGTTAATACCGATTTTTAAACTCCAAATCTTAAAATAAGAATCTCTCGTAGAAAACAGTGTTTTTAACGTCTAATATTCTGTGAGAGATTCTTATTTTCCCTTTTCTGTAGATATTTTAGCGCACAAAAATCCCTTATCTTGTTTTTGTATCGTTACATTATAACATGTAACGGAGAGAAAGGGGGTTGTTGTCAGCCCTCTTTTTCTCTTTTTTTAGGAAAACTTCATGGGGCAGATGTGACCCGCATGAGTCACATCTGCCCCTGTTTAGGACGATAATTTCCCGACAGCCCCATAGTTGTAGTTAATATACGTTCTATTTCTTTTTTCTGAATCCCACCTGCTTCAGGAATGCGTCTGCTTTTTCAAATTCCGGTGATGTAAGAAGACTCACACTTACATAAACAAGGAAAGAAAGTGCTACCCCCAAAACCACCTGCTGAGCCGATTGTCCCTTCCAAAACGAAGGAAGCTCCACTCCCTGGTTAATGAGCAAATTATAAATACAGTACACAAAACCGGTTCCTATAGAAGATAATGCGCCATAAGTATTCCCTCTCCGCCAGAAAAACCCTAAAACCAATGGTACAAACACCCCAGTAGTAATCATATCAGATGCCATCCAGGAAATCTGTAGTATCGACCGGATTCTCAGAGAAATTATCAACGCCACCACAGTCACACCAAATGTGGTCATACGAGAACGCATCATCGCCTTCTTTTCATCTAAATCTTCGGGGAGCAAATCTAATGCCAGTGTCATAGAAGCAGTGTTCAGCAGAGAATCCATCGTTGACATAATTGCTGCAGAAATACCAATAAACACAAGAGCACCCAGAATCGGTGACAAGTAGTCCATTACCAATGCTGTCACAACCCCACCTTTCGGCATTTCAGGATACAGAACAAAACCTGCCATACCGGTAAATACCACCATTAAATACAGTGGAATATACGCAAAAAAACTCAGCACTGTCATTTTACGGGCATCGCGGTCTGAACGAGTTGCCGAAATACGCTGCCATACATTAGCCTGAATCATCCAGGCGCAGCCAAATGTAATCACATACATGCTGTACTTAGAAACTCCTGCCCCCATATGTAAATAGTCAATTTTCCCTGCTATTTGAGCAGCATTGCGTATTCCCTCTAGCCCTCCGGCGTTGTGAAAACCAACTACGAACACGACCATTGCAGAAATGAGCAGTAATACAAACTGAATGACATCTGTAAGCACGACACCTCTAAATCCACCAAACATAGAATAAAGTAACACAATCAAAGTGCCCAGAAGAACTGCCGCCTCATATGACAACCCCAGATAAGAGCCAAAGAAGTCGCCCACCCCCACCATTTGAGATGCAGCATTAAATACCATAAAAAACAAAACCAGCAGAGAAAGCAGCTTCGCAGTACTTTTGGAATATCTGGCCTCCATCATTCTTCCCTGAGTCAAGTAACCCACTCGCCGAATTCCACCGGCACAAAGAATCATTAAAAAAGTAGAGATAAGCACTGGTACACCATAATACCAAAAAGCCCCCAATCCATCTTCGTACGCAAGATCAGCAGTAGACAGTGCTGAACCTGCGCCCCACCATGAAGCAATGAAAGTAATTGATAATGCCCAGTATGGCAAAGAACGTCCCGCAAAAAAATAATCTAAAACACTATGGTTCTTTTTTTCTTTTATTACAACAAAAAGTAACAGAATAAAGTACAAAAATAATCCAATTAGAGAAAAAAGTTTCAATAAAGTCATAATATTTCTTCCTATATATAATATTAAAAAATAAACTTAGGTAACAAAGAATAAGTTAACTGTATCTAGTCTACGTTTTTCTGCCAATTGTGTTATAATAAAGAAAGATTCCATTACAAGGAGTAAACCAAATCATATCATCCACAACTCTTGGAGATCAAAAAATCACCAAAACATCAGTAAAGGAGCACAAAATGAAAGTACAAGTAATTTATTCTAGCCTGACCGGTTGTACAAAAAAAGTAGCAAACGCAATTTTCAACGGACTGGATGTAGAGCAAAAAACAATCCATGATCTAAAAGATGGTACCCCTATATTAGATGGTGATATCATTCTTTTGGGATATTGGGGTATCTCAGGAAACCCGAATGATGAAATGAAAAAATTTCTACAAACGATCAATGGTAAGGCGATCGGGATTTTCTGTACACTAGGTTATTATGCTGACAGTGCTCATGCCCACGAAACTGTACAGGCAGGATTAGATCTGGTCAAGGAACATAATGAAATCATCGGTTCTTTCGTATGCAATGGTGCGGTGTCTCAGACACTAATCGACGAGCAGGGAAAGGGCACTCCACATACCCCTACCGAACAGAAGGAACTTCGTTGGAAAATGATACAGAATCATCCCACTGTTGCTGAGTGCGCACTGGCCACAGAACGTTTCAATGAAAGAATCACGTTGTACAGACGCTGTAAGGAATTGAACATCGACTTCCTTTCCGTATTATAAAACAATTTTCTTTATTATAATTTTGGTAATTCCAAATGTCAATCAGATTTAAAGTATATAGAGCTTTTGCTCCAAAGTTTTCTTTCATAATACTTAGTATCTTTTTAAAAAAAGTTGGTGTCGGAAAAACTCCCAGCACCAACTTTCTCCATAATCTAAACCAACATTTGTCAACTCTTTCTACACAGTTTTAATCAAAACTATACCCTGGTTTTTTATACAGTAATTCTTCCTTCCCTACGATATCTTTCTTCCACACCTCATTTTCCCAATCTTCCTTCTGTATTTCCTGAAATGCTATGGATATCCCATCTTCTCCTACTTCAAAGACTTCCATTATATCTTTTGTTATTCTTTCAGCTAATTTATTTTTCTCTTCTTTTGTTTTTCCTGGATAACATTTAATATTAACATGTGGCATAATAATTTCTCCTTCCTAAATTACAATAAATTTCATCATAGAATCTTTAGCCATTATTATATCACTTCAAAAGCCCTGAAGCAAACACACTTCAGGGCCTTATATAACATGATATTTACACTCTGTTAGAAGTTTTCAAGAATTATTCTCCATCTTTTCTGGAACGGCTGTAAATCATTTTCTGCGTAGCAATGAAGATAACCAATGCTGCAAGTACAATCACACCACCTACAAGAAATACATTTGCATATGTAGAAGCTGCGCCTGCCTCTGTTCCTACAATACTTCCTTCTGACATCACACCTGCTGCCATCATTCTTCCAAATACTGCCACTCCTACAGATCCTGTAATGGCCTGAATCAAGTCGTTTGCACCAAGAACACGTCCTGACTCTTCAGGTGAAACAGTAAGTGTCGCTGTATCTACGATTGGTGAATAGAAGAAAGATGTTCCATAGTAGTAGAGGCACGGAGCAACTGCAAGTGCTGCGATGCTTCCGTGTGGGATAGCAAATGCAACTGCAATCAAACCAAGTCCCATTGTTAAAAGTGCCATAATAATTGCAGCGGAACGTCCAATCTTTTTAACAACCGGTCCACAAACAAATCCGAGTACTGCAGCCAAGATAATTGACCAAACAAGCAAATTAGACACTTGTGCAGAATCTAAACCAAATACATCAAGTCCGATAGCATTAATACCTGCATTCAAAGTATAGCTAAAGAAATATCCTACAAAGATAACTACCATCGTTGCCACAAATGCTGGGTTTTTAAAGAAATCCGGTGTAATAAATGGATTTTTCGCTTTGTTGATGTAAACGATAAATGCAATTAATGTCACAATTGATGCCACAGTCCAGAAAACATTCATGTCTGTAAAGAACATTGTCATTGCACCGGCAAACGCACCAATGAGTACAAATCCCATACCATCGATCTCGACACCTTTCGCATGCTCATCTGGAAGGTTCTTAGCAAGAGATGGCAAGAATACAACCACTACAACCGGAATTGCAAACATTAAACGCCAATCTATTTTTGTAACATATCCTGCTGCAAGAACTCCGAGTGCTGCAGAAAATCTGAATACAGCAACGAAAACGCCATAATATACAACTCTTTCTCTCTGAGATACATATTTAGAAACAAGTACTAAAAATACTGATCCTGATACCTGACTTCCGATTGACTGCAACATACGTGCAATAATTACAAACCAGATGTTCATTCCTCCACAGAGGAAACCTAAAGCAGAACCTATCGCAAATACGATAACTCCCAATATAGTCATCTTCTTCAGTGATACGAAATCTCCCAACGATCCATAAATAACGCAGACGATTCCAAGTGCAATACCCGGAAGAGATGTAATCAGCGGTGCCAACTCCGGAGCGCCAAGCTCCTGACCGATATTTACAAAAATCATACCGAACGCCTGCTGCTGAAGAATACTAAAAGTAAAGATGATCAATATTAGCGGTATTGCGCGTCTTGCCATACGGTTCATCTTTTCGAATTCTGGAGTACCTTCAACAGGTACCGGAATTCCATTTGTTTTTTGTTCATTTGTACTAGCCATTTCTTATACCATACCTTTCTACTTATTTGATTTAAATATATATATTTACTAACGCTTGATATCCGCCACTCTCTGTACATAGCGTCTACGAAAACGCTCTACATCGACATCGACACAAACCTTTGCATTTTTGCTTTCAGACAGCACGCCATCATAATCTACAACTGTTGCGCCAATCGTAAGTGGACTTGATATCTCAACATCAATAAATACTTCTTTTGTTTCGAAGAGTTCCGGCTCCATAAGGTACATTGCCGCCGACGGGTCATACATCTTTACGCCCTCTTCCACATGCCCTCCGTCATATGAACGGAACAGCGAACTTATCATGCACCCTACCTCTCCGCTCCGCTCAAGCTCTTCTAGATCCTCCATCAAAAGCCTAGCTTTTCTTCCAATGTCTAGCCCAACCATTGTAATTGGTATACCGGAACGGAAAACAATTTTAGCCGCCTCTGGATCAATGCTTACATTAAACTCTCCATATATTCCAATATTCCCACGTTCTGTTGAACCACCCATCATAACAATCTCGGCAATCTTTTCTTTTACTTCTGGGAATGTAGAAATTAATAATGCAATATTTGTGAGTGGTCCCAAAGTAAGAATTGTCATCTTTTCTTCTGACTCCAACAACGTATTGTATTCACTCATTACTGCATTGCTTTTCAACAGTAGTTCTTTCTTTGGTTCCGGGAAATCAAATCCTCCCATTCCAGACATACCATGTGCATTTGTTGCAAATCGGTTATCTCGCATCAAAGGCTCGGCTGCTCCCTTAGCAACAGGAACATCTTTCTTCAAAAACGTCAGGAGTTTCAATGCATTATTCGTAGTATGTTCGATTCCTACGTTTCCCGAAACACTTGCGATCAATCTCACATCCAGCGATGGTTCTGACAAAAGAACTGCGATTGCTGCAGCATCATCAATGCCCGGATCTGTATCAATAATCAATTTTCTTTTTTCCATAACTCATTTGTTCCTTCCGGTTTACTTTACTTTTATTTTATATCTTAAAGTTCTTATTCCTCTTCAAAGTTAAATTGAAGCACTTCTTCCATCCACGGAATTGACGGAGCTGCTCCCTTTCTTGTAACAGTAATCGCTGATGCTTTTGCCGCCAGATCAAGTGATTCTTTAACCGTCATTCCTTGAAGTCTTCCTGAAACGAAGTATCCTGTAAATGTATCTCCAGCCGCTGTTGTATCAACTGCATTTACCTTGTATGCACTTTGATAAACAGTTTCTTTTTCATCAACATATACGGAACCTTTTTCACCAAGTGTAAGGACAACCTTTGCATGTGGGAATTTTTTCCGCAATCTCTTCTCAAGTGACTCCTCTTCCGAACCAGTCCCAACCAAAACTTTTGCTTCACCTTCATTTAAAATAAAACAATCTACATGAGAAAGATTAATGTCAAAGATCTTTTCATTCATGGGAGATGGGTTTAAAACTACCTTCATGCCTCTCTGATAGGCACACTCTACAATGTACGGATTTTCATTGATCTCATTTTGAATCACTAACCAATCCCCAGCTTCAAACCCTTTAAATACTTCATCAACAAATTCTTTTGTAATCATTTGATTTGCGCCACCGTACAAGAGAATACAGTTATCGCCTTGACTATCATTCTGAATGATCGCATTCCCTGTGCGCACATTTTCAACTTTCGTTACATATTCGATGTCAACCCCAGCCTCTTTTAAAATGGTCTCAAGAAATGCTCCGTCCGTTCCGATCAAACCTGCATGACATATATCTGCTCCTGCCTTACTAAATGCAATCGATTGGTTTAATCCTTTTCCACCACTAAATATTTTTAAATCAGTAGAAGAAATTGTCTCACCTTTCTTTACAAAATGTTCAACATCATACACATAATCAATATTTAATGATCCAAAATTTAATACTTTCATTTTATCCTCCGTTAGGGAAATCATTTTCCGAAACTGTTTTCTTAACTAGAATTTAGCATTTTTTTATAAATATGTCAACATATTTTATAACATATGTGATTTTACACAAATTTCCCTTCTTATTTTTGGTACTATTGCCGATTCCCCGCAAAAAAATGTTGAAACTGCAAATACAGTTTCAACATCCCCCGCAAACTCAAAACGCCAATTTATAAATATTTCTGCAATCTTCTCTATTCAATCTGACCAAACCTCCGATTGCTTGATCTTCTCCGTTAAACGCAATTCGATCGAGCATTTCTTCAATTTTATCTGTAGAAATATTAAATTCGTGGAAAGATACCGGCATTCCCATACCCTTGAAGAATTCTTCGGTCTTCAAAATTCCCTGGTATGCGGCATCCAACGTATTGCTTCCATCCCAATCCACACCAAATACTTCCTGCGCATAACGTGCAAAACGTTCTGGTTTCTTCTTATACGTATATCTCATCCATGCTCCCATGATAATTGACAATGTTGCCCCATGTGGCGTATCATACAATGCGCTAAGTTCATTTCCAATCTCATGTGTTGCCCAATCTTGTGTTCTTCCAATCCCAACTGTATTATTATGTGCAATCGTTCCTATCCACATTATCTCTGCTCGATAGGAATAATTGGCCAGATCATTCAAAACCTTAGGTCCTATATCCACCAATGTCTTTAAAATTCCTTCGCACATTCTATCAACAACACCTATTTCATCATCTGGTGCAAAATATCTTTCACAAACATGCGAAAACATATCTGTAACGCCGCATGCTGTCAGAAATCTCGGCAGTGAGCAGGTAAGTTCCGGATTCATAAAGGCAATTGCCGGACGAATAAGCGGATCACTCACAAGTAGTTTCATTCCAAGTTCTGTATTATTCACAACTGTTACTGCACTTGACTCACTGCCGGTTGCAGGACATGTTAAGATAACACCGGTAGGTAATGATTTGCTCGGCACACACTTTCCTGTAAAGAAATCCCACACATCTACATCGGTTACTGCCCCCAGTGCAATCGTCTTTGCTGAATCAATCACACTTCCGCCACCAATTGCCAAAATAAAATCCACGCCTTCCCTTTTGGCAATTTCGATCCCCTCTCTTACAAGAGAAAGTCTTGGATTTGGTAAGACTCCCCCTAATTCAAGGGTTTGAATTCCCACCTCTTCCAGCTTTTTTCTTACAGTCTCTAAAAGTCCCGTATCATACAAGAATTTTCCATTATCATGATGAATCAGCACCTTCTTTATTTCTCTTTTTTTCAGTTCTTCTCCTACTTGTTTATGCGCATCTTTACCAAATACAAATTGTGTATTGATACAGATATTAAAATCCTGAAGCATTTTTATTCACCTACTCCTAATATTTTTCCTATTTCAAAAGCGTTATCCACTACAAATGTTGGCTTTTGATCCAAAAGCAATTTTGTATCTCCATCTCCATATGTAATCCCCACGCTATCAATACGATTTTCTTTTGATGCTACTATATCACTCCATGTATCACCGATATAAATATACTCCCTCTCTGCACTTCTCCCTGCAAGTACGTGTGAAATCAACTCACTTTTTGTTCTTTCTTTTCCCTCAAAAGAATCTGGGGAATACCATCCATCGAACAGCCCTTTCCATCCCTTTGCAACCAATATACGTTCCAATGCGGCCTGAGGTTTCATTGTAATGATATATTGTTTCAAATTATATTCTCTTGCCGAATGAATCACTTCTAAAATGCCTGGATACAAATATGTGTCACGATAGTCACTCAACTCTCGATAATGCTTTGTTACAAGAGCATCAAACTCTGGAAACTTTTCTTCTCCCGGATAAGGTACAATCTTCTGATATATTTCCATCATCGGCAAACCAAGATTCCTGTCATCTCCCATAAAACTCTGCGGAAATCTCCCTCCGCACAGGGATGCCGCGTATTCCAGCGAATTCCAGACATCCTTTCCTGTATACGCAATTGTACCGTCAAAATCCCACAAAATAACTTTATATTTAACCATAATCTACTCAAACACCTTAAAACACGTTTTGCTCCATAATGTTCCCACTACAACAAGAACAGATCCCACTAATATCGGAATTGTTATTCCCACTCCCAACATACACGAAGTAATTATTGAAGATATAATGGGCAAAAAATTAGACACAAGTACAACTAGCAGCATGTTTCCTTTTTTAATGGCAAGTCCCCAGAACGTATTCGCTACGGACCCTACCACAACGCCTGCATATAGAATCTGTCCCAGCAGACTAGCTGAAAATTGTCTTGGCTCATCTGCAAAAAGTGCGATTCCTCCCAAAACGATTCCCGTAAGAATCATATAGATTCCTACACCATCCACTTTTCTTGTCCCTACATACTTTTTAATCAGATTTGTATAAAGCCCCCATGAAACTGCGGAAAGAAACCCAAGCACATACCCGGGTATATCACTGCCTGTAAACAGATTTTGAGCGAAACTCGAAAAATCAAATAGATTCTCCCCGAGTTTCACAACAACAATCCCCGCCATACTTACGCCGACACCTCCCACCAACCATAAGGATGCTTTTGCCCCTAGAATCGGTATCGTAAAAATCAACGTAAAAAGCGGCCACAAAAAACGTATTAAAACCAATGTGACCACCGCTTCATCACTTTCCACCATTCCCATGGATATATAAGACAAAGCCGTATATAGAACAAAAAAGAAACCACATATAAACCAACACTTATAAGAAAGCTGTCGAACTTCTTCTAATCCCTCTCTTCTCATAAGCTGATTGACAAGAACGACAGCACCACCTATCAAATTAACCAAAGCTGCGGAGGTATATGCGCCAATATTAGTACTTAGATTCCTTGTAAAAACCGCACTTGTTCCCCAGATCAAAATCGTTAAGAACCCTAACAGCGTATATTTTTTGGAATCTGAACGCATACACAACTCCTCCGCATCATTTCTTCATTTAATTATACTTTTCAAGTGTCTTATACAGTAAATCCATAAATCCCGGGAAATCCAATTCCAGTGCAGCTTCCGCATTCGGCTGTTTTCCTCTAAACTCCATCTGCGGTTCTCTGCACAAATCCACAGACGGCTCTACGCCGCGAAGATGCCTATAATCACATACTGTCATCCCTCTTGTCAGTTCACCTTTCAATTCAATATCAATGTGCATCTCAGCTGATTTAATCAACGATGGATCGATCAGCCATGCTACTGCACATGCATCGTGCATATTCGCCCCTGAAAGAGATGCGCTCTTAATCGTTGTATCAATGAAAAACTCGGTCAGATCCGCTGCAAAATTTGCTGCTTTTGTTCCAATCTCGCGGAATCTTGCCACATGTTCTGCTGTCAGACAACACTGCCTGGTAAGATTAATTCCAGACATTTTTACATGCATTCCAGAATTAAACACACGATAAGCAGCCTCCGGATCAACATAGATGTTAAATTCTGCCGCAGGTGTCCAGTTTCCAAATGTCACAGAGCCACCCATAATACTCAATTCTCTCACTCGTTCAACAATTCTCGGCTCACGATTGATTGCTGCCGCAATATTCGTCAATGGACCTGTAGCAATCAGTGTTACATCATCCGTATTCATTACAGTCTCCACGATAAAATCTACCGCATGCTTATTCTGCGGCTTCGCAGTAGGCTCTGGAAGAACCGGACCGTCAAGCCCAGTCTCCCCGTGAAACTGAGGTGCCGTCACAAGCGGAACAGTTGTCGGGCAAGAATGCCCTGCAAATACAGGAATATCTGTCCGTCCGAGAACTTCTAATACCTTTAAGGCATTTTTCGTCACGTTTTCCAATGTGCAGTTTCCACCTATCGTAGTAATTCCCAATACATCCAAATGCTGAACCGCTAACATCATGGCAAAGGCGTCATCATGTCCCGGATCACAATCTAAAATTACTTTTTTCATTATTGTTTCTCCTCTTTCACCTTATGTTCTTGTATGAATTTCTCAACTTCATCCAATTTGGGGCTGCTTCGCGCACCTTTCTTTGTGACGGTATATCCTGAAACAGCATTTCCCATAATCAGGCTTTCTTTCAATGTTTTTCCTTCCAGACACGCTGCAATAAATCCTGCATTATACACATCTCCCGCACCTACTGTATCCTCTACAACTACATGGAATGCCGGTGCCTCTACACATTCATTTGAAGAAAATCCATAAGACCCATCTTTTCCGTTTCTCACAATTACAGTTCTGTCTGCAGATACAAAACTCTCTGCATTTTTTCTCCAGTTCTTTTCTTCTCCAAGATATTTAAATTCATCAGTTCCTGATCCGAGAAGATATGTTGTATATTTTATAATTTCTCTTACCGCTTTCTCATATTCTGGATCGAGAACTCCATTATCTACTCTTAAATTCAAATCAAACGATGTAGGTACACCTGCTTCATGTGCTTCTTTAAAGATTTCTATGATTGTGCTTCTTGCTGAAGTATCATACACCAGGCACATTCCAGATGAGTGGACCCAATCCGCACTGCGGATTTTGTCAAATGGAATTTTGCTTCTATCAAGCACTTTAAATGATTGATCTACTCTCGGCCACCCCCAAAGATATCTTTCTCCGGTTTCATCTATGAAAGCAAACACACCTACTGTATTCAATTCTGGTTCTATAACCAGATTGGAAATGTCTATCCCCGCTTCTTCAAAATCTTGCTTGATGTACTTCCCATATTGATCTTTTCCAACCGTTCCAATAAAACTTGTTCCGACACCAAGTTTCGAAAGTGCTACAGCTGTATTAGCAGACGTCCCACCTCCCTGCAGTGTGGGGTTGGGATAATCTACCAAAGTTCTTTCTTCATTTAAAAACCTAGGATACGGTACAATAATATCAACATTTGCATCGCCGATTACAATTACATTATGCATTTTTAGATGCCTCGATAAATGCCTTTACTTTTGCCGGATCTTTACATCTAAGTGTATCAGCTCTCTCATCGTCATAGTTTGTAAGACTGAAAGAGTCAACGCCATATGGATGTGTGATATGGATTGCCTCTGCAACATTATCTGCATCCAGTCCTCCAGCAATGATACACGGTACGCTCGTACTCTCAACAATTGCTTTGTCAATCTCTCTGTCATGTGTCAGACCTGTCGCACCAATATCTCCTGCTGCCGGAGCTTTTGTGTCAATTAAGAAGAAGTCTGAAACCGGCTCATAATCTTTGATGTACTGCAACACTTTCTGCTCCTCAAGCGGAACGCCTGCCAAAACAGGAATTGCCTGCATGATCTTTAGTCCCGGGAAACGATTTTTTAACTCCTGTACTTCTGCCGGAGTGATTCCTTCGATATCTCCTGACAAATGAAGAACTTCTGGAAGTACTTCTTTTAAGTTTTCTGTGATTTCTTCAATATCCTCAGATACAGTCAAACCAATCTTGACAGCTTCCGGCTGAACACCTTCAAAAATTTCTTTCGCCTGCTCACATGTAAGCTGTCCCGGGGTTCTCTTAATCTTTCCATAGGAAACACCGATATGATGTCCTCCCATCTCGATAACCATTCTTGCATCCTCTACTGTTCTGATTCCATAAATCTGAATAATTACATCTGCCATTTTTTACTTTTTCCTTTCTTCTTCAAAAACTTTTATAAATGCTTCCGTTGTAAAAACGGTTTTTTTAAGTCCTGCCCCCTGCGCAACCTTTGTGATCGGCGGAGGTGTGACAAAACTTTGTTTTAAGACTTCTGTCTGAGTAAATACATCTTCTGTTTTACCATCAAGAAGTACCTGACCTTTGCACATAACAATGACTCTCTTGAAATTGTCTACGACAAACTTCATATCATGAGAGATTGTAATGCACAATTTCCCTCTATCATGCAGTTCCTCAATAATTCTGCGTAGCCGGATATTTCCTTCTACATCCTGTCCACAAGTCGGTTCATCGAATATCAGTGCTTTTGGATTCATCATGATAACAGACCCGATCGTACAGAATTTTTTCTCTGTCGAAGTCAGATCAAAAGGATGCACATCCAATTTATCTTCTAAGCCAACAAGCTTGGCTACCCAGCCTATTCTGTCTTCAATTTCTTTCTGCGACATTCCAATCTGCTGTGGACCGAATTCAAATTCTTTCCTTACTGTTTCAAGAAACAGCTGGTCATCCGGATTCTGAAATACATATCCTATTTCTTTCGACCACTGTGCCGTAGAACATTTTTCTATATTTTCATCATTAATCAGAACTTCTCCTGATGTAGGTCGCAGAATTCCATTAAAATGTTTTACAATCGTTGTTTTACCCGCACCATTCTGGCCGATTATAGCAACCGGATCTGTGCCTTCTATTACCAAATCAATTCCTTTTAAAGCCTCATCACCCGTAGGATATACATGACGCATCTTTTTCAGTTCAATTTTCATGCCTGCAGCGCCTCCTTTACAAGTTCTACTGTAGGCTCTTCTGTGACTTCAATCTCGTGAGAAGTATAGCCTTTTTCACGGAGTGCCTGAGTAATTTTCACATAATCAGGAACATCAATATGATGGTTTACGATATCCGGATTTCCAAAAATCTTTTTAGGCTCATCAATTGCAACAACCTCACCTTGATCAAGAACCATAATTCGATCTGCACATCTCGCCACACGTTCCATATCGTGATCTACCATAATAACTGTAATTCCCTTACTATTCAAATTTTTTACGATATCAAAAATCTCTTCGCTTCCAAGTGGGTCTAACTGCGTTGTACACTCATCCAGAACAAGTATTTTCGGCTCCATAATGAACGTCGAACCGAAAGCAACTCTCTGAACCTGTCCCCCAGATAATTCAAGCGGATTCTTATGGATGATATGATCTATGCGCATCAATTCAGCAACATACTTTACCTTTTCAACCATTTTCTCTCTCGACTCTCCCCGGTTGCCTAGGCCATACGCCAATTCCTCCGCCACAGTACCGGCTGTATATGACAACTGATTAAATGGGTTTTGAAATACAAGACCGATTTCTGAAGAAAGATTTGCGATTGAGCTTTCTGCTACATTAATTCCGTTTACTCTGATCTCCCCTGCCATTTTGCCAACAAAGTAATGAGGTATCAACCCCACCAGAGCATTACACAAGGTAGACTTTCCTGATCCATTCGCACCAATGATACACAAAAAGCTTCCCTCTTCCACCTGAAAACTCACTTTTTTCAAAGCTTTCCTTTTTGTCTGTCTGTATTTAAAAGAAAAATCCTTCACTTCTAATACTACGTTACTCATTTTCTCTTCCCTTCCTCTATATAATGTTCGTTTTCATCAATACTGTAACCACCAGTACAATAACGAAAAAGAGAATCAAAAGCATATTCAAAATTTTATCCAAACCAGATTTTTCAACTTCCACATAAGTGGTTTGTTTCACTCCTGTAATTCCAAACCCTCTCGTTTCCAGAGTCATACCGCGTTCTTGTGCATCTGTCAGAGAGGACATGACCACCGGTCCCAGTAGCGGAATATATGCTTTTACCCTTGCCAGCATTCCACCTCCTGTCTCCACTCCTCTCGCACTTTGTGCTTCCTGTATAATTGACATCCTCCGCTGCATCTGCGGCACCACATTGAGGCTTGCCAGTACAAGATATCCGGCTTTCGGAGGTAATCCACTGTTTGTCAAAGCCGCAACTAACTTCCCTGTATACGTAGTTTTATTCATAATGTAAAACGTTCCCAGAAAAACCAGCAGTGTGCTGACCACTTTCAGTGCATATAAACTTCCTTCAAGCCCAAGCTTTGCAAATCCAAAATCCGCAATGTATGTCCTATTTTTAGGACTGTAACATCCTTGGATAAATATCAGCATAACTGTAATCGGAATTCCAAACCCAAACATAATCTTGACAAACTCTTTCAATAGCTTCGCCAGACCAGCTACAACAAATAGCCCCAGGATCACAAATAGCCCCAACCAGAAATTTGGAAAAATCAGCGTTCCTAGCCCCAACGAAAACACTGCCAGAATTTTTGTCATAGGATTTATATTTTCAACGACCGTATGTTTTGGAACAAACGTATTTGACACTTTAGCCATATTTATCCTCCCATCATCCCTATACAGGTATTAATCAATCCTCATCATCTTCTTCCAGTTCTTCCGTTGAATCCGAAGCATACTGACTCAGAAATCTTTTTGGAATCTTCTGTACAATAATAAATGCAATAAAAAATGCGATTCCCTTATCAATCAAATTTTCAATGAAAGAGGATGAGAAAACAGACATCATAATATCTTTCGTAGCAGCAATCAAGGTTGCCGTAAATATAGAGGATCCTGTAACGCCTGTCGCACCTCCATAAACAAATATTGTTATCAAAGAAGCAGATATTGTGTTTGTCACTGTACATGCAAGCCAGATTAAAACCGTTCCCCAGATTTTTTTGAAAAGCCCTGCTCTCACCATATAACCGGTTACAAGACCACAAAGAATACTTACAATGGAGTACGGCAAATAAACCGGATTAGCAACTAGTGCGAGAAACACATTTGTCAATAATCCGCAAAGGGCAGATACCCATGGTCCAGACAAACACGCAATGACGATTGTTCCGATCATATCCAAGAATAACGGGAGTTTTAATGCCGAACATAAAGTTCCTCCAATCAGGTTGATACCGACTGCGATTGGTATAAGAACCAGTGATTTTGTTGAAAACTGAGCTTTCAACCCTGCCGTAAACGTCATTTTCTTCTTTTGAGACATATCTCTCATCCTCCTTTTGATTCGCTTTTCGACCACTTATTGCCAATGAAGGCATTATTAGGAAATAGTTTTCCGAAACAGTTTTCTTATGAAGAATTTATCACTTCTGACAACAAATTGTCAATATATTATGGCAACTTTTCCAACAATACAGCATTTTGCACAATCAAGCCCGCCCTATTTTATGCACTTTTAACATATTGGTATTTATTGACATATTTTTTTAATTTCTTTATCATTTACATAAAGGGAGGAATACTTATGAATATCAAAGAAATTGCACAGCTTGCAGGGGTCTCTACCTCCACCGTCTCAAAGATCGTAAACCAGAAGGATTCCAGCATCAGTAAGGAAACACGCGAAAAAGTACTAAAAATTGTCAGAGAATATAATTATACCCCCTATTCTTCAGCTTCAATTAATACTTCTCAAAAAACCTGGATACTAGGCATCCTGCTTCGTTCTTCTATCTCATTTGACAAAACATTAGATGGATTGATTCAGACCGCTCAAGCCAATGGTTATACGACTCTCGTATGCAACAGCTACTCCGATCCCGATCAGGAGCTTAAAAACATAACATCACTATGCAAGAGCAACGTTGACGGAATCATTTGGGAACCTGTATGCGATCAAAGTCTGGAAAATGCATTTCATATAGTAAAAAAGGAGATTCCATATCTTACGCTTGGTCCAGCCGGGGGAAAAGACCGCATTACTCTTCCTTATGAAGAATTTGCATATCGACTCACGCGGGAAATGATAAAAAACGGACACACAAATATTGCCTGTCTTCTGACCAAAGGTCGAAGAACTTCCGATTTTTTATCCGGTTACAAAAAGTGTTTATTTGAAAATCATCTGACTTTGAACGAAGATCTTATTTTTTACGAATTTACAGAATCCTTAATCTACAAGATCAATACACACCAGATAAGCGCTATTGTCTCTTCGCATTATCAGAAAGCACTGGAGTTTTATCAACTGATGAATTCATTGCACTATAGAATCCCGGAAGACCTTTCTTTAATCTCATTGAAAAATGACAATTCTGAAACGCTGGGATTTCCCGATATATCAACTTATACTGTATCAAACATGGAGTTTGGTGCGTTTTTATGCAATAAAATCATCAACCACATTACAAAAAAAGAGAGAAAAGAAACTTCATTTTCTCAAAAATTTCATCTAAACAGCGTTTCTACGATAGGTTCTCCATATGCATCTAACTTAGCCAAGATCACAGTTGTTGGAAGCATAAATATGGATGTTTACCTCAATGTACCACAGCTGCCACACACAGGAAAAACAGTCAGCACTTCTGTATTTTCTGTTTATCCAGGCGGAAAAGGAATCAATCAGGCAATTGGTGCCGCAAGATTAGGGCACCAGGTCTCATTAATCGGAAACGTCGGCTCTGATACAGATTCCGATCAAATTTATCAGACATTGAATGAGAATGGAATTGATACCACAGGCGTCAGGCGCTGTACACAGGCCGATACCGGAAAGGCCTACATCTTTCTTGATTCTGCCGGAGATTCCATGATTTCAATACTGACCGGAGCCAACGCACTCTTTACTCCACAAGATATCCGAAAAGAGAAACATTTATTCGAAAATTCAGGATATTGCCTAATTCCATCAGAAATCCCTCCAGATACCCTGATGGAAGCATGTCAAATCGCACATGAGCATAATGTAAAAACGATAGTCAAACCTTCCGCCTGTAGTTCTATGACTTATGAAATGCTTTCTATGATTGATATCATCATCCCAAATGAAGATGAGCTTTTTGAATTGTGTTCAAACACCTCTCCTTCCATGGAAGAGCAGGCAGCATCTATGCTGGAATGTGGTATCCAGGTTGTGATCGTAACTTTAAGTGAACGTGGTTGTTATGTAAAAACAAAGGAGTGGGATGACTATTTTCCCGCAGCACAGTTTCCTGCAATAGACAAGACCGGAGCAAGTGATGCCTTTGTCAGCGCATTTGCATCCTATCTTCTTTACGGGTACGATCTAAAATCAGCGGTAAAAATCGCAACTTATGCCGCCGGGTTCTGTATATCAAGAGAAGGAGTCCTTCCTGCCCTGATAGATAGATCCAGTTTGGAGTCCTACATTAACCAGAACGAACCAGAATTACTACAGAAAAATAACCAGTAATTTTCAGCGGTTTAAAAATTTATCACACAAAACAAAAAAAACAGATTGACAATCTGTCTTAAATCTGTTATCTTCTAATTAGTACAAAGTACTATTTAGGAGGTTGTTCTATGAAAAAGACTGTGCAGTCTATGCTAATACTAGATACCGTTCGCAGACTCCACTGCCATGCAAGCGCGGAAGAAGTCTATGATGAAATCATCAAAACTTTTCCGACGATCAGCCGTGGAACAGTCTATCGTAACTTAAATCGTCTTTCCGAGTTAGGAGAAATCAAAAAGCGTGAGCTTCCAGGCGGAGCAGACGGGTTTGATCACCAATGCAGCTCTCACTATCATGCCCGATGCGAATGTTGCGGTCGAATTTTCGATGTAGATATGCCCTATCTAAAAGATCTGACCGAATACATTACAGACAAACGAGGATTTTTATTTACAGGAAGCGACATAATATTCAAATGCATCTGTCCAGCTTGTCAAGCGCAAAAGATGAGTGAATAAAGAAGTCTCTCTCGGATTGCTATGTCACGGAAACAAGACTGTACATCGTCAACAACAAAAAGGAGGAAAATACTATGCAAAAATGGAAATGTTCTATCTGTGGTTATATTCATGAGGGAGATCTCCCAACAGATTTCCTATGTCCAGTGTGCAAACAGCCCGCTAACGTGTTTGTACAACCAGATGAGAATCCTGGCGGCACAACGAAAAACCCTTATGCCGGAACCAAAACCGAGAAAAATTTATGGGAAGCTTTTGCCGGAGAATCCCAAGCACGAAACAAATATACTTACTTCGCATCGGTGGCTAAAAAAGCCGGCTATGAACAAATTGCAGCTCTCTTTTTAAAAACTGCTGACAACGAAAAAGAGCATGCTAAGCTTTGGTTTAAAGCTCTGGGTGAACTGGGTGACACCAGTGAAAATCTACTTCATGCCGCAGAAGGCGAGAGCTACGAATGGACAGATATGTATGATCGTATGGCTAAGGAAGCTGATGAAGAAGGATTCCATGAGTTGGCTGAGCAATTCCGAGGCGTAGCAGCTATCGAGAAGAGTCACGAGGAGCGTTATCGCAAACTGCTACACAACGTCAAAGAGAAGGCTGTATTTGAAAAGAGCGGAATTACGCTCTGGGAATGCCGTAATTGTGGACATCTTGTAATGGGTACAAAGGCACCTGACAGTTGCCCCGTATGCAAACATCCACAGGCTTTCTTTGAAGTCCGTGAAGAAAATTATTAAACAGATCAGAAAAAGTGCTACCTAAGGCAGCACTTTTTCTCTAGTTCCAGTTGATTACATACAGAAAAGAAAGAGGATAAAACTATGAAACATCTCTCCCTTGATATCCGTGTTCCCATAGATTTAGAGAACCCCAGCATCCAACGCTTTGAAGATAAGTGTATTCGCTGTGGAATGTGTAAAACCGTATGTACCGAAGAAATCGGAGTTCTAGGTACTTATTCTCTGGCCCAGACCGGAAACCACGCCATCTGCATCCACTGTGGTCAGTGCGCCAACGTCTGTCCTGTTGACAGTATCACTGAGAAATTTGAATATCCTCTGGTAGAGCAAATGGTGAATGATCCTGATAAAATCGTAATTTTCAGCACATCTCCCTCCGTCCGTGTTGCACTAGGCGAAGCCTTTAACATGGAAAGCGGTAGTTTTGTCCAAGGACAAATGGTTGCTCTATTGCGTGCTTTAGGTGCCGATTATGTGCTAGACACAAATTTTGGTGCAGATCTCACCATCATGGAAGAAGCCAGTGAATTGATTTGTCGTCTCACCAAACAAAGTGGTCCTCTTCCCCAATTTACCAGTTGCTGTCCTGCCTGGGTAAAATTTGTAGAAACCTATTTTCCGCATCTCCGAGGGAATCTATCCACTGCCAAAAGCCCTCTTGGAATGCAAGGACCTACGATCAAGACCTATTTTGCAAAGAAAATGGGAATCGATCCAAAAAAAATTGTGACTGTTGCAGTCACTCCTTGTACTGCAAAAAAATTTGAAATCCGACGTGAAGAAATGCACGCATCCGGAATCTACCATAACGATACAGATATGCGCGACATGGATCTAGTCATCACTACACGAGAACTGGCTATTTGGGCGAAGGAGAAAAATATTTCCTTTTCTGATCTGGAAGACAGCTGCTTTGACTCCCTGATGGGAGAAGCTTCTGGAGCCGGTGTGATTTTCGGCAATACCGGTGGTGTAATGACGGCAGCACTACGAACCGCCTATGAGTGGATAACCGGTTCCTCCGCCCCTGCAGATATTCTCCATTTGCACCCACTAGATGCAACAGGTTCTATCTCAGAAGCAGAAGTTCCTATGGGTGAACAAAAGCTGCATGTAGCTGTGGTTTATGGAACCGCCAATGCAAAAAAATTAATCCATATGATAGAATCTGGCAAAAAGCACTATGATTTTGTAGAAGTTATGACATGCCCCGGTGGCTGCATCGGTGGAGGTGGACAACCTAAGAATCTCTTATCTGACAAGGAAGCTGTACGCATGGCTCGCATCAATAGTCTTAATACACGGGACAGCAATATGCCATTGCGCAAGAGCCACGAAAATCAAGAACTTTTGAAACTGTATCGGGATTTCTATCAGAAACCATTAAGCTCATTATCTGAACAGATGCTCCATACGCAATATGTAGATCGCAGTTGCGACTTACACCAAGGCAGCGAGAACATTCTTACGAATCTCTATACCGGCACCAGAACAGAACAAAATCTACGCAAAGCCTTTTCTGGAGAATCACAAGCCCGAAATAAGTATACCTACTTTGCGGCTATTGCCAAGGAAGCTGGCTATGAGCAAATCTCTGCTTTCTTTCTAAAAACTGCTGACAACGAGAAGGCGCACGCCAAGCTCTGGTTCAAGGCTCTGGGCGAACTAAACAATACTGCTGAAAATCTACTACACGCCGCTAATGGCGAAAATTACGAGTGGACAGATATGTATGACCGCATGGCCGAGGAAGCAGACGAAGAAGGTTTCCATGAATTAGCCGAACAGTTTCGGAGTGTAGCTGCAATTGAAAAGAGTCATGAGGAACGATACCGCAAATTGCTACACAATATAGAAAAAAAGTCTGTCTTTGAAAAGAGCAACAACTCCTGCTGGGAATGCCGTAATTGTGGTCATATGACACTCGGCACTACAGCGCCTGAAATCTGCCCTGTATGTAAGCACCCCCAAGCCTTTTTTGAACTTCGGGCAAAAGAAGAGCCTAGCTCTTTCTAAGTATACCTTTTTTCGAAGATTTTGAATACTTCCCGTCTTATGGAATCATATACCGTCTGATTTGACACTGAATTTGCAACAAACGGATTCCAAGACGGGAAAAAAGAATTTATCACTTTCTGCTGAATCGAAAATCGTATTTATCTATTCAAAACATCCCGCATCCTTACAAACATTACTTGCATCGCTCATGTAATTCTCAATTATATCTATTACCATTTTCATATTATCGATCCATCAAAGTCTCTTTCCTGCAAAGTGATGTTTGGCATAACTCATATCTCTCCTCGTTTTGTCATAAAATGATAAAATGCACCCAGCATCCCTGCTTTATTTTGATTTTCGGCAAATGCCAGTCTCGTTTTGGACGCTACAGATGGAATTAGATACTTGTCCATACTTTTTCTTAGTTTGTCCTGGAGATACTCTTTTTGTGCCATAATCCCGCCACCCAACACAACGATTTCCGGATTAATAACATAACAGATATTAGCAATTCCCATTCCTAAAATATCACACATTTCTTCAATTGCTTTTATACAATCTTTATCTCCGGATTTGGCATTTTCAAATACATATCTTCCATCAATAGAATCTTGAGGAATCCCTTTATAAATCGCCGCATTCTTTACTAAAATACTGCTGGCTCCCAAGTTCTGAAACTCACCTCCCGGAAGATGCATATATCCCACTTCACATCCACTTCCGGAAAATCCATGGAACACTTTTCGATCCAAGATAATTGCACCGCCTATCCCTGTTCCTATCGTCAAACACAACACAATTTTACAATTTTTTGCGGCACCCGCAAAAGCCTCCGCCAATCCTGCACAATTTACATCATTTTCAACTTCACAGGGAACCGAAAACAATCCTTCCAGAGTGCTTTTAATTTCTGTACCTGTATAATTAGGAATAAGAGGTGCTGCATATCTAATACGTCCGGTATCACATTCTACCATTCCTGCTGTAGATACACAGATTCCTTCGACAGTATTTACCTTTAAATATCCAGAAACAATCTGTTTGACCTTTTCCATAATGCCAGGTCCACCGTATTGTTTCGCTTCGGTTGGGATCTCAGACGTTTCTAAAAAAACACTATCCTTTTGTATCAGACCGTATTTTATAGAAGTTCCTCCAATATCAATACAAATATATTTTTCCATAATAACCTCCATGGATAATAATTTACAGAAAGAAATTTCATATCATACAGAATCAGCCCGACCTAAGAAGACCAGGCTGATTCATGTATTATAAAATTAGAGATATTTCTTTTTCGCTCTTTTTATCATATCAGCAGCTTCTTGAGCCACACACCGATCTGCCTCTTGAATATTTTCTAGCGGAAGTCTTACTCCACCCAAATTCAAATTTTCATTGATAAGCAAAACTTCCTTAGCAATTGCATACAAATTTGCACGACTTGAACACATTTTATAAATAATTTCATTAATATCATATTGAAGGGCAATTGCCTTTTCACGCTGTCCTGCTTCAATCCATTCATTTAGCTTTAAAAATAACTCAGGCATAACACCATAGGTTCCACCTATCCCTCCGTCAGCACCCATGGCACGACCCGCTACAAATTGTTCATCTGGCCCGTTAAATACCACAAATTCTTCCTTAGCCGCTTTACCTGCTGATTTAAACAGCTGAATATCCTGAGTTGGCATAGATGAATTTTTAACTGCCACAACTCGTGAATTCTTCATCATTTCAGAAAATAAACTCATCGTAAGAGCTGTTCCAGCTAATTGAGGAATATTATAAATTACAAAATCTGTATGAGGAGCTGCGTCGCTGATTGCATTCCAATACGCAACAATGGAATGTTCCGGAAGATGAAAATAAATAGGTGGGATAGCTGCAATAGCATCTACTCCCAAACTCTCAGAATGCCTTGCCAATTCAACACTATCTCTCGTATTGTTGCATGCAACATGATTGATCACTGTTAACTTGCCCTTTGCAACTGCCATAACATTTTCGATAACACTTTTCCGTTCTTCAACACTTTGATAAATGCATTCTCCAGAAGAACCATTTACATAAACTCCTTTCACTCCTTTATCAATAAAATACTGAGTAAGAGCCTGTACTCTGTCAGGACTTACATTTCCTTCTTTATCATAGCAAGCATAAAATGCCGGAATAATTCCTTGATATTTTTTTAATGTACTCATAGTAAAACTCCTCCTATTTTTCTAATTTTGCAATTTCCTCTACAAACGATTTTGTAATTAATTGAGGTCTTGTGATAATAGAGCCCACAACAACACTATAACAACCTAGTTGAATAACTCTTTTTGCTTTTTCCGGAGTATTAATATTTCCTTCTGCGACCACAGGATGGCTTACATTCTCTAAAATTTTCCGAATGATTTCAAAATCATTCTTTTCAATTTTATCTTTTTCACTCTGAGGTGTATAACCCACAAGAGTTGTTCCGATAAAATCAAAACCCAGAGTATCTGCATGAATTGCTTCCTCTACAGTCGAGCAATCAGCCATCAAAGATTGATGGGGATATTTTTTTCGGATTGCATGATAAAAATCATCCAACGTAACATTTCCGGGTCTCAAAGCCGTTGTTGCATCAATGGCAATAATTTCCGGTTTTACTTCCATTAATTCATCAATTTCTTTCATTGTGGGAGTAATATATACACTGCTGTCTTCATAATCCCTTTTCACAATTCCTATAATAGGAAGATCTGTATTTTTTTTTATTTCTCCAATGTCTTCTTTCGTGTTGGCACGAATACCAAAAGCACCACCTTCTGCTGCTGCTCTTGCCATTCTTCCCATAATGAAGGAAGAATGAAGAGGCTCATGGGGAAGAGCTTGACAAGACACGATCAAATGTCCTTTTAATTGTTCGAAACTATTCAATAAAATAACCTCCTTACTTTTCATATAGGCAATATACAACAGAATTAGAATAGCTTTTCCACTACTGCCTTCGAAGTTTTCCTGTTGTTCTGCTTACATACATTATAATTTCTTGTATAATATTCTTGGAACATTAAATCAATTAAATAAAGCTGTCCTATTTTGGAAGATAACGATCCTCCGTCTAACGGAGATTCATCTGAACCACAAAGCAACGTAACATCTGAATAAATCGTAAGAGGCGATTTTTTAAAATGTGTAATACATCCGATTTTTGCGCCCGCTTTTTTCGCTTCCCTAGCAACATGAATATTATCTTTCGTCGCTCCAGAATAAGAAATAATAATGATCAGATCCTCTTCTGTAGTCAATGATGCCATCATAGATTGGATATGTGGGTCAGTAATACAGGAAACTTTATTCGTAATTCTAAGAAATTTATTTCTTGCTGCTTCTGCAGTCAATAGACTATCTCCAATCCCAAAGAAAAAAACTCTCTTGGCATTTTCTATCATTGTGACAATTTTATTCAGCTTTTTATAGTCCAACATCATATAAGACTCTTTGATAGTATTCATATGAAGATTCATAACCTTATGCGCCATAGACTGATCATCTTCATCTCCCGCATACTCTGTCGGTTCAGAATCCGCAATAGCAAGAGAAAGTTTCATTTTAAATTCCTGATATCCCTGTAATTTTAGTGTACGACAAAATCTATATACACTAGTATCTCCCACTTTACAGGCATCTGCCAAATCAGTAATAGACATATATAAAACTTTCAATTTATTTTGCAGTACATAATCTGCCACTTTTTTCTCTGCCTTCGTAAATTGATTATAGGTTGCCTGAATCTGTAAAATAATATTTGAATTATACATGTCTTCCTCCGTATTATAAAGCAACTTTTATTACACACTTTCTAACTTTTCTGTTATCAGAAGCTACAAGTGTGGGTTTATGTGGTTCTCTACCCATACAGATAATAAACTTTCCTGGTCCCAGCACACAGGAATTGTTTTTCTCACATATTACAGTTCCAAAATCGCTGGCTTCGTCATAGGGTGAGGCTTCCCCTTTTTCTTCAAACCCAATCTGAACAATCTCTGTTCCTTCAATATCAATCTGAATATCCATATACTTCTTATGAATTTCAAAAGCGGTTTCTGTTTCCTCTACAGTTCGTGCATCCATAACATTTGCAAAAACCTTATCTTCAAAAATCTCTGTTTTTCCTAAGGGAAGCTGTTTCAAATCTCTTCCCATCAAAAATTCAATTGCGATATCCAACCATTTAGAGATCCCTTTATAACGTTCCACATGATCTAATGTGTCAAAAATCATACTCTTTCTCCTTTCCTTCTCTCATAAAACGAGAGAAACTATTATAAAAAGAGACCATCGAAACACAATTATAGCCCGCACTTTTTGTGTTTTCAATAGTCTCTTGACATCAACCTTTCACAGCCCCCATCGTAATGCCCTGTGTAAAGGATTTCTGGAAAATCAAGAATACGGCTACAATTGGAATTGCCGCAAGAGCAGCTCCTGCCATAATCAGTCCATAATTCGTTGCCATCTCCGCCTGCATTGTTGCCACACCTAAGGAAATCGTAAGATTATCTTTGGAAGTCAGCATTACCAACTGCATAAAATAGTCATTCCATGTGTTAATGAACGTAAAAATTGCCAATGCTGCAAATCCTGGCTTTACAATAGGAAATGCAATACTAATAAAAGTCCTAAATTCTCCACACCCATCAATTTTTGCAGACTCCAAAAGTTCACCGGGAATATTTTCACTAAACTGTTTCATAAGGAAAACACCAAAAGGCCATCCTATCAAAGGCAAAATCACCGCTGCCAAAGTATCATGAATTCCCATAAAATTTATCAAACGAACAAGTGGAACAATCACTACCTGTTTTGGAAGCGCCATTGCCGCAATAAAAATAGAAAACAGTATCTTTTGACCATAAAATCTCTTTTTGGCAAGAACATATCCAGCCAAAGAGGACGTAATACAAACCAGAAGCATGGTGACAACCGCAATAAAAATACTATTGAACAGCCATTTTCCTGCAGGGTTCTGTATTAAAAGCTTTGTAAAGTTTTCCATTGTAGGATTTGCCGGCCACCACTGTGGAGGAACCACGATAGTGTCAGGCTGTGCCTTGAATGCTCCTGTCATAATCCAATAAAAAGGAAAGACAAAGAGAATCGTTAAAATAGTCAGGATAATATATGTAACGATATTAAATACCGTCAGTTTTGGTTTTTTCATCTCTTCACTCCCCTTTCTAGTATTCTACGTCATTGCCGAAAATTTTAAACTGAATAAAACTGATAATACCGATCAATACGGCAAGAAATACACCAATTGTGTTCGCATATCCATATTCTGAAAGTTTAAATGCTCTTTCATACAGATAATACATAAGTGTTGAAGTCGAGTAGTTCGGACCGCCCGAGGTCAACAGCTGGATCAGCGCAAAACACTGGAAGGAGTTAATCGTTGTAATCACCACGATATAAAGAGTTGTCGGAAGAAGGCTTTGCCATTTAATCTTCCAGAATACCTGAAATTCATTTGCTCCATCTACTCTAGCAGCTTCTACCAAAGATTTGTCGATGTTCCCCATAGACGCAATATAAAGGATAATAGGCTGTCCTACAGAAGTTGTAAGCAAAATGATAATAATTGCCCAAAGAGCATATTTTTTATCCCCCAGCCAGCTGATATTCTGTTCAATCACGCCTCCTTCTTTTAAGGCAAAATTCAAAATACCAGAAAGTGGGTCATAAATCCATTTCCAAACAACTGTAACTGCAACACTTCCTGTTACTACCGGCAGGAAGAACACACATCTGAAGAAAGAACGTGTGAAAGCACTTTTCTCATAAGTCTGCGATGCCACAAACAAAGAGAACAGAACGACAACCGGAACAGAACCTACTACAATAATCAGCGTATTTATCAGAGAACGAATAAATACATCATCCTGAAACATACGCACATAATTATCAATACCCACAAAGGTAAAGTCAGTCATCGTATAATTAAAAAAACTGGTTACAAATCCCATTGCCATAGGAACAAGAACAAAAATGATAAAAAAGATCAACACTGGAGCAAGAAAACAATAAGACACTATAGTCTCTCTCATCCGTATTTTATTTGCTTTTTTCATGTTTCCCCTCCGTTTCCATAAAAATGCCCTTTACAAACGTTCCCCTTGCATACTCAGCAGTATGCAAGGAGTCCGTGCTGTTTTTAATTATTTTTTTGTAATCGTTTCATTTGCCTTTTCTGTAAAATCTTTCAAAGCAGCTTCCGGCTCTTTCTCACCGTTAGAAATAGCCTGACACATCGGGAACCATAAAGTTCTCATTTCAGCAAATCCATCAATTGTATTGTAATATGGTGAATAATATTTTGTCCATGTTGCCAGAGTATTCATTCTTTCGTCATCATATAAGTCTCCATAAGATGTACGTACAGGGAATGAGCCTGTTCTAACAACATTCTTCGGACCCCATTCTTCGTCATCACAGATGAACTGAATGAACTTTTTAGAAGCTTCGACTTTTGCATCATCACCATTGTCAAATACACAGAAACCATTTACCAGATACTCTAATTCCGGAACTCCATCTTCAGATGCAAACGGAACTTCTAAATAATCCACCTTACTTGCCTCAAGAAGCTGAGCCTGTGTTCCCGGCTGTGCTGGAGACCAGAGAATTGTAAATGCTGTCTGTCCATTTGCAAAGTTCTGAATATCTGCTGTACCATCATACTGAGAACCATTCATCAATGTTCCATCCTGAATTAATTTAGAAATCAATTCCATAGATTTAATAGAATTAGCGTCATCTGTAGTATATTTTGTTACATCTGCATCTGTAATGTGGTTACTGTATAAGTTTGCAAAAAATGCTCTTGGGCCCTGGTCGCCTCCCTGGCCATTACAGAAGAAAGAGCCCGGATTATATCCCTTATCCTTCAGTGCCTCTAATACTGTTACGAAGTCATCTGTAGTCCACCCCTCTTTTACCAGATCCTCTACGCCGGCATCCTTCAGCATCTCTCTATTAAATGCCATATAGAACGGAGCAGAACTGATAGGATACATATATGCTGTATCTCCTGCCTTACAAGACTGAAGCAGAGCATCATTGTTCACATCTTTTACAAACTCATCTGTAAAGAGATCATTCAAATCCGCTAACTTTCCGTTCTTTCCATACTCTATGATACGACCCGGAGCATCAAACAACACATCCGCCATCGTTCCCGCTTCAATCGCTGTTGTAATTTTTTCAGGACCTGCAGTAAAGTCAATTGTTTCCAATTTCACAGAAATATCCGGATTTTCTTCTTCAAAAGCATCAATGATTTTCTGTTCATATGTACCTACTGCATCATTTGCATTTTCCTGTGTAAACGTCGGGAATGCCCACCATGTAATTTCTGTTTTATCGCTTGAACTCTCTTCTTTCTTTGGGGTTTCCCCGCCTTTGTCACTTCCGCCACATGCTGTCAGTGCAGTAACTGCCATAGCACAGGTTAATAATGTTGCTAACACTTTCTTTTTCATAAATTTTACCTCCTCATTAATGATATGCTTGTTTTCTTTTGTCTATTAGCATACTTTTTTCCCTTTTTCGCCGCGAAAACTGTGCACTTTGTATAACTGAATAATAGCATATTCGGAAATTTTTTTCAATATATTTTTTAATAAAAAAATTTTTTCTTTTTTATTGTGTACAATTTCTTCTAATGATATAATACAGAATATAAAATAAAGAAAGGAGAATAGCATATGGAAACTTCTGGATATATCAAAAAAATTGTATGTTACGGGGATTCCAATACTCACGGATATAATTCAAAAACACAGACTCGATTTACAGAAGAAGAACGATGGACATCTTTACTGCAAAAATATTTAGGAAATGAATATTCTGTACAGGAGGAAGGACTGGAAGGAAGAACAACTGTATTTGAAGATCCTTTGTTTGAAGGCCTATCAGGTCTTTCTTATTTATTCCCATGCCTGATGACCCACAAGCCCTTGGATTTACTTATTATTATGCTGGGCACAAATGATACAAAAGAAAGATTTAGCGCTACTGCCGAGAATATAGCAAAAGGTATGGAGCGCCTTGTAGAAAAGGCAATCGCTTCAACAAGTGTTTGGCGCCACAAGCCTAATATTCTGATCATCACACCGCCTCCTATTGAAAAAGGCTATGCCACGACATCTGTAGCCGGGGAAATGGGGGCAGGGTGTGTAGAAAAATCAGAAAGCCTTGCTGCGCTTTACCAACAAGTTGCTCAACGTCTTCACTGCCATTTTTTGGATGCTGCTTCTATTGAAGGAATGCAGATGTACCCTTATGACTATATGCATCTAAGTTTTGAAAGTCATCAACTTCTTGCAAAAAAACTTTCTGAAATTATTCCTTCTATATTACAGTAAGTTCCGAACATCAGAAAGAACAACTTTTGTAAAGCAAAGGCTGAAAGCAATTGCACCTTCTGAAATCAATTAATAGAAAATAGAAGAGTGTCAGGAACCATGCAAGGAGATTTCTAATCAGCCACATCATAGTGGGCAGTGCGTGAAAGATCAAACTTGCATTGCCTGCTACAAAAATAATAAGGAACCATATAAAAATGTAGGTGCTGATAATATATCTTTTTAGATCGCGCATTTTTTATCACTCGTTTCTTTCTAAAAGGTATGGATCATGATATGGATCCACCACTTTACCTCATTGCGCTCAAAAGTCAAAATAGCCAATTCACTTTTGATTCCGTTTAGTTCGATTACATATTCTGCCTCCGGCACATCAAAAGTTTCTGTTGCTTTCCCATCTTTTTCATAAGTGATACTGGTGGCGATTCCTCTCTTAAACGCTGCAAATACAGAGTGATCAGGAACGTAGACTTTCGAAGTGGGTGCGATTTGATTGATTTCAACAGGACCATTTATTAGCCATTTTTACATCCAGTTCAAGGCTCTCACATTCAATGAAATGGATTTTTACTATTTCTGAATGGACTGCACATTCTATTTGCCCAATGTAAGGCGTTGAAATCTGAACAAAAATACAGACAGCCTCTTTTGCTGTTGCTTCTATCTTCTTCTCCTAAATATCCTAAGGTTGTTTTATACCATGGAAATTTGCCCTTGCATTTAGGATATTTCCATAGAAACATAAAAATATATTCAAGAAAAAAAGATACTAAAAACATTAAAAAGCTCACCCTAAATGTTACTAAACAAATAGGTCTAACATCATCTGGTATATTCTCCTCTAATAAAATATCAATGAACCCTATAACAGCCGAAAAGCAACATATATATGGTGAGATATGAAATATCTTTTTAAACAATATGCTTAATTTAACAAATAAATCCATGCTTCTATATATAAATTTCACTTTCAATCTTTGCATATCTATACGCCTAAATTCAAATCAGAATTTGAAAATCACAATTGACAATATTTTTGCATTTCCATAAAAAACACTCGAACCTATTGACTTATGTATTGCAGTACTATATAATGCAAATATATCGCACTACGATGTATCGCACACAAGACTAATAGAGGGTAGTTCTTATGGATAAGCACATTAAAAAAGTATATGTTCCTATGACGGAAACTGCTTTTTTCATATTATTCTGTTTACGAAAACCTAATCACGGTTATGGCATTGTTCAAATGGTTGAAAAGATAACGGAAGCTTATCGAAAATGGAAAAAGACAACGTAATTCATTTTGTCTGTGAAGAAGATAAACGAAAAATATATCAAATCACGGATTTGGGGTTAGATGTATTACAGACAGAACTGAAACGAATTGAACGCTTGTATAAGATAATACAGGAGGAATTGTGAGGAAGAAATTTTCTGTGATGACGATTCCAGACTTCAAATGATGGAAAGAGTATTCAGAGGAAGAGTGATTACATTGCTTATCTTGTTCTTTTGCATACTTATTCTGCAATTTATTAACAATCTGTTGAACCTTCATAGTTACTTTATCACTGTGCTTTTAGACGGAGCAATACTGTTATATATTGTTGTGTTTGCAAAATTTGCTAAAAGCTATTATAACCATACGAAAAATGCAAGGAAATAACGAGGAGAAAATTTTATGTATGAATTTTTTGGAGCAGCATTCCCGTGGATTTTATTGGGATTATTTGTAGCTGTGAGTTGCGTAGTGATGTCTAATAAAAAGAAGTGAACTTTACTGTTTAAAATTGCACCTTGCAAGACGTGAAAATCTTGCAGGGTGTTTTCTTATGGTCTGATATATGTAAGACCGCAAGGCAGGTCGCTCTGCGGTGTCGATTTCGTATGTCGTGATTATCTGTCCCTGTCTTGGGATTTCTTTCTCTGCTTCGACTGAAAGTTCTGTTTACCCTCTGCCTTTGGGGTGGTCTGTGCTGTTTTTTAGCAGGTTTCTGTCCATTCTTAACTGTCTGTTCCCATTCTGCCTTGCGGTGTTGTCCGCTTCGATTTCGGCAGCCTTGGGGGTGTTCTTTCCTATCTTTTTTGATAACGGTGCAGCCTTTTCGGATTTGCCCGTTCTCGTCTGTGATTTCTTTCTTGGTTCGTCCCCTTTTTCCTGTTTCGTCATAAAATACGCTTCTGGTGGCAATCTTGATGTCAGGTTCGGGAAGCAGTTTCCTTTCGCTGAATATGAGGTGGATGTGATAATTGGTTTTGCGTTTATTGTGGTGCAGACCCTATACACATTCCACTCCGTACTGCTGTCGGAATTTATCCGTAAATTCTTCAAGCACCAGCTGTGGGTCAAAGGTGGTGTAAATCTCAGGCAGGGCACTGATTAACGCCCTTACTTCGATACACTTTCCTGTTGTTCCGCTTCGCTGAAACTCCTGCTGACTTTCCCTGGCGAGATTTTTCCAAAAGGTATTGTCGGCGGTACGATAGGTGGCATAAAGGTTTTCCTGTCTGGCGTGGCTCGTGATATATGAGATTCTTCCCTTAACATTGGACAGCTTCGACATCTGTACAAACGAATGTCTTGCCAACCTTTGCTCCTTTCTTCGCTGAGAATACTGTACTCATTACGCAACCGATTTATCGGATGCGGCTGTCACAGCCATCGGTGATTGGTGGAACAGCAATGGAAATTGCGGTGCAATTTCCTCT